>NZ_JBBFKU010000008.1:0-96991 GCF_037481895.1 Tenuifilum sp. | reverse complement strand
CCTTGTTGGTTGAGGAATCGCATTAAAGAAGAGTTGAAGGTACTAAGAGATGCTTCGACTGGGCTCAGCATGACAAAGGGCGTAAAGATGCAAGGGGTATTGTCATTTCGAGCTTGTCGAGGAATCTCCTTCAAGTATAGCGGGACCAGCCCTATAGGGGCTAAACCTTTGTAACTCCACGCCTACTCCCACAAGTATAGCGATGTTCGCTATGCATTTGCCAAAGAGCAACACCGAAACGTTGCATCGCAACAGATAAGCGCTGCAAAGAGCAACTGCTGGAAAATCAATCAAAAGGGTTTAAAGAGTTGTAGGTTCAAATAGATGCTTCGACTAGCTCAGCATGACAAAGGGAGTAAGGCTACAAGGGGGTATTGTCATTCCAAACTTGTCGTGGAATCTCATTAATAAAGAGTTTTAGTTTCAAAGCGATGCTTCAACTGGGCTCACTATGACAGAAAGATTTTTCAATACATCTCAGCATGGCAATACTGCCTAACCCTGAAATTTACTGGTATACAAATGATATTGCCAATCAGCAGCCAACTACTCAGGGCTCCTAAGCGAAAAGTGATCCTCGTTGTTCAAGTTGCTGTATTCAATTAAACCCATTGCGGTTAGGTTAATAAGTATTTTTTCCGCTTCGGATACTGAGATAAAGCCCAACCTGCTGAAATGGTCAATGGTGATTGTTTGGTGCGATTTTAGGTAATCTATTAATGCGTTTTCGGGCTCTCCGAATAGTATGTTAATGGGTTTACGGTACTTTTCTGCCTTCCAGATCTTAATTTGAACAGGCGAAGCCACCACGTTCTCGTCGTTTACACGTATATACGCTTTATAAACTCCCGTTTTATCAGGTGCTTTATGGGGCTTGCGTCTTGAGGGTTTTACCTTTACCTCCAAAACGGTTTTGCCGTTTATTTCCCACTTAACTACTTCAAAAGGCACCTCGGGTTTACAGTACAGCTGCGAGGCCGCCTCAACCATGTAGTACTCCTCATCGGTATTCACACCGGTTATGTTGCCATTATCCTTAACGCCAATAAGCAATGTGCCACCCGCAGTATTAGCAAAAGCTACCAACGACCGTGCAATTTTGCGCGAATCGGTTATAGAGTGTTTAAAATCGAGTGTAAGCCCCTCGCCCTGCGATATCAAACCTGCAATATAACGGCTCACAACTTTAGGTTTTATAGGTTAAGATGGTAAAATTAACTCTTTTGGTGACCCCACCTGTAATGGTCTATACTAAAGCCAAGCATCTCAACAATTCTGTCGGAAACGGTGTCAATCAGTTCATCCATGGTTGAAGGCCTACTGTAAAACGATGGGCTTGCAGGCAAAACTATAGCCCCGGCCTGGGTAACGGTAACCATGTTTTGCAGGTGTATAAGGTTGTAAGGAAGTTCGCGCGGCACCAGTACTAGCTTTCGTCGTTCCTTAAGCATCACATCGGCTGCTCGAACTATTAAATCGTTACTTGTGCCTGAGGCTATTCGTCCTAATGTTCCCATAGTACAAGGCACTACAACCATAGCATTGTAGCCGGCTGAACCCGATGCCATGGGGGCAAACATATCGTTATTATCGTATAGCTTTACAGGAAATCCGAAAGTGATTTCGCGATTTAGCTCATATTCCCAAACCCTTTTCCCGTTTTCGGAAAAAACTACCGCTACCTCATCGACCCTAGCCGATAATTCAATTAGCTTTTCAATAACCCTCGCCGCATATACAGCACCACTGGCACCGGTAACAGCTACAATCACCTTTTGCATCTATTTGAATAATTAGTCTAGGATAGAACAAAGGTAACGAAAAAAGGTTGGAAGTTGACATAATTCAAATGCATTCACCCTTTTTAAAAGTAGCCATTATCGTAAAATCAGGGTTTCCTTTTCTGACTTTTCAAATTGGTAAAAATTACTTTGTCATTTTACTTTAAGATCAAACCTAGGTTAAATTAAAAAAACAAGCAATTAGGACTAAACGTTTTCCTACCGGTTAAATTGGGTTTAAATTTCCACTATCTTTGAAAGTAATTTAGGCAATAAACAATGACAAAAAAGAAGAATAAAACCGATGCCGGTTCCAAACCAAATCGTATAGCCAAAAAGGAGTTAAAGAAGCTGGTTACCGATTTGCTGCTGGCCAATCCTACCAACATCTATAACTACAAGCAGGTATCGAATAAAATTGGGGTTAGCGATGATTATACCCGCCGAATGGTCAATGAAATTCTCTATGAACTTGCGCTCGATGGGTTTGCTGAGGAACTTCAGCGTGGCAAGTTCCGGGCTGTCATGCAGAACGCTTTGGCTGTTGGCGTACTGGAGATGAACCCCGACGGGTCAGCTGATGTTATAACCGATGACAACCGTGAGATATTTGTTCCCGACTTTAGGCTGAATCACGCACTGCATGGCGATAAGGTTCAAATATCGATATTCCGCCAACGACGTAGGGGCTTGCTTGAGGGCGAAGTGGTTCGCGTAATTGAGCGCGCTAAGCGCAATTTTGTGGGTACAATCAACTTTGTGGGTAAGAATGCCTTTGTTGTCCCCGATAACAAGCTAATGCCCTACGATATCTTTATCCCAAAGGTTGAGTTGAAGGATGTCCGTAACGGACAGAAGGTAATAGTTCAGATTACCGATTGGCCTGCACGGGAAAAAAATCCCAACGGTAAAATTGTTGAGATACTTGGCGACCCGGGTGTTCACGAGGTTGAAATGCATGCCATTCTGGCTGAGTACGAACTACCATACCGCTTCCCCGAGGAACTTGACCAGCTGGCCGAAAAGATTAGCGATAGGATAACCGAAGCCGATTACCGTGAGCGGCGCGATTTCCGAAAGGCACCAACCTTTACCATCGACCCGTTTGATGCCAAGGACTTTGACGATGCCCTTTCGGTTCAAACCCTTCCTAACGGCAACATTGAGGTTGGGGTTCACATTGCCGATGTTACCCACTACGTTAAACCTAATACCCCAATCGATAACGAGGCCATTGAGCGCGGCACATCGGTTTACCTGGTCGATCGCTGTGTGCCCATGCTACCCGAAAGGCTATCGAACTATATCTGCTCATTACGCCCAAACGAGGAAAAGCTTTGCTTTTCGGCAGTATTTGAGCTAAACGAAAACGCTGAGGTGCTCAACCAGTGGTTTGGCCGAACGGTTATTCTTTCCAAGCGTCGGTTCACCTATGAGGAAGCCCAACAGGTTATTGAAACCGGCCAAGGCGATATGAAGGATCAAATCCTGCTGCTGCATAAGCTCGCCCAAAAACTCCGTGCCGAACGTTTCAAAAAGGGAGCCATTGCCTTTGAGCGCGTTGAGGTGAAGTTCGACCTCGATCCTAAGGGCAAACCCCTTGGTGTTTACTTCAAGGAGAACAAGGAGTCGAACCAACTGATTGAAGAGTTTATGCTTCTGGCAAACCGAAGGGTTGCCGAGTTTATTGGCATGCGCAGGGATGGCCATAAGGAACTGCCCTTTGTTTACCGCATTCACGATAAACCCAACGAGGAAAAACTTAACGCATTCCGATCCTTTATCACCCGATTTGGATACAGTATCTCGGGCACTACCGACAAACAGGTTAGCAAATCGCTAAACCAGCTAATGGAAAGGGTAAAAGGGCGACCCGAGCAGAACCTTATCGAAACCCTCGCCTTGCGTTCAATGGCTAAAGCACGCTACTCCACCGATAACATTGGCCATTACGGCTTAGCTTTCCGATACTACACCCACTTCACCTCGCCCATTCGCCGTTACCCCGATATGATGGTGCACCGTCTTCTGGCACACTACCTTAGCAATGGTAAGCCAAAGGATAAGGAGCAAATTGAATTGCTTTGCAAGCACTCCACCAACATGGAAATTAAAGCCACCGAGGCCGAAAGGGCTTCCATCAAATACAAACAGGTGGAGTTCATGCAGGATAAGTTAGGCGAAACCTACAAAGGTGTGATATCGGGCGTAACCAATTTTGGAATATTCGTTGAACTAACCGATTCCCAGTGCGAGGGATTAGTTTCCATTCGCGATTTAGACGATGATTTCTACCGTTTTGATGAGGAGGAATACGCCCTCATTGGGCAGCGCAACGGACGCAAGTTTACCCTTGGCGATGAGGTTGAGGTTGAGGTTTGGCGAACCAATCTTGCCAAAAAACAGCTCGATTTCAAACTCGTAGGCATGACTGGCAGGTCGGGTAAACCTTCAACCCAGTTTAGAAGTCAAAAGCAAAACAAGTCCAAAAATGATAAAGTGAAATCGAGCCGCAAAGGACAGCAAAAAACTAAAAGTAAAGAGAAACGTCGTAAACGCTAAAAATCTATATAGATGAAAAAACTGGTAGTTATTGTGCTGGCTATTTTAGCCATGGCATGTTCAAGGAACAACGATGTAACGCCCGGCTGGTGGCTTGGAGTTATCCAAATGGATTCGATTCCCGGCAGGCTGGATGTCCCCTTTAACTTTGAGGTTAAAAATGATAATGGCAAGATTCAGCTTATCATTCGCAATGCCGATGAACTTATAGCCATCACTGAGGTTGAACGTATGGACGACTCGCTCTTGGCCAAATTCCCAACCTTTACCAGCGAGCTGGTAATGGCCATTAACGATTCGTTAAGCGGGTACTACTACCCCAAGGGCACTAAAGATGGCCGACGGTATAAATTTTTTGCCATTAAGGGTGAAACCGACCGTTTCCCATGGTTTGAAGAACAACCCAAGTTTAATGTTACCGGACGTTGGTGGTTTATTGAGAATCCCGGCACTGCCGACTCAACGGTTATGGTTGCCGAGCTCAAGCAGGATGGTTCAAGGGTTATAGGTACCATACTCAGCACAACGGGCGATTATCGATACCTTGAAGGGAAAGTGGCTGGCAATATGTTCTACTTCTCAAAGTGCGATGGCGCACAATCCATTATCGTAAGAGGCGAGATTACCGATTCTACCACCATGGAAAACGGCCTGATATCGGGAAGTCCCCGCTGGGTATCCGCATGGCGCGCCATGCGCGACGATAAAGCCCAACTCCCCGAAGCCGAATCGTTGGTATGGGTTCGTAAGGGATACTCAACCTTTGAGTTTGCCGGAACCGACCTAAACGGCAACCGGGTTACCTCTAACGATGAACGCTTTAAAGGTAAGGTGTTAGCGGTACTTGCCGGTGGTAGCTGGTGCCCTAACTGCTTAGATGAGGGCCGTTTCTACAAAACCATGTATGAGAAGTACCGCAATAAGGGCTTTGAGGTGGTTTCGCTTTGCTTTGAGGACAAAACCTTTGAGGCTGCCCAACCCAAGATTAAACGCTTTGCCCAGAGTATTGGTGCCGATTACACCTTCCTGTATGTTGCCCCCCGAGGCCGCGAACAGCGCGACTCCGTGCTATACGCCCTAGAAGGGCAAATGGCCTACCCCACTAGCATGATACTGGACCGCAATGGGAAGATTCGCAGGGTTGAAACCGGTTTCTCCGGCCCCGGTACCGGTGAGCATTACCAGAAATTTGCCCGCGAAACCGAAGAACTCATTGTTAAGCTGCTGAACGAAAAGTAAGGATTTGAAATAAAATCCTACAACACATTATTTTATTGGCCATTAATGTTAACCCCTACAGGGCTGAAAACGTTCATTTTAAATTGCTTTTAGTGAAAGCAGACCTTACAACCTACTTCTCTCCTCTCAGGATAGGAGCAGGGGGTGTGTTCGTTTGTAAATGATTGTGATTCCTCGATAAACTCGGAATGACAGGAGAAGTTGTTCGTTGATTATGAATTAGAAGATCGCACGCGTCATGAGAAGCGCGCTAACGTGGGGAAGCACCCAAATCAGGTACTTGTCTCGGACTTTATAATTTGTACTGAAGAATTCCTAAAGCGATGCGTTTTTTTATGACAAATTAAGTTATAAGTGTGGGATACCCAAATTTTAATTTTTATATATGATTTACAAATATTTACATATATTTCCGAAAATGCAGTATTTAAGATAAAAAAATCGGGTTGTTTAATTAACCCGATTTAGTTTAAATTACCATACAAGGTTAAGGGAACGATAGACCTGTGCACGTTAAAATGGTTAATTGTAAGTACATTCTGGTCAACTCATATCTGTCGGCTGTTTTATTGCGGGATTTTAAAATGGTAATTATTATGCAAAAGATAAAGTAAAGCAAACTCAAAATCCTACCTGTATTAGGGATAAAAAATGTTACAACAAATGCAACGGGGAATAATGAAAGCGTCCATCGGATTGATATGTTTAATAATTTACCTTCACCGCTAACTGTGCTACTGTAGAAGAATAGGTAATAACCTGACAGCAGAATTGAAAAAATTATAATTAGCAGTAGGAATGAATCATTACAGGTAATCCCTTTAAGAATGCCTGCTAAAACCAAGCCAATGACTAACAAAATTTCAATAAGTTTTGGTTTCATAATCTAAACAATTAAATTAGTTAACTGAGTCTATTGGGCACTCATAAGTTTTATTCATTCATTTGTACTTTACCGTAAAAAGAATTCAAAGTCAAATTATCTCTAAAAAAGTTGGCTCTTGGAAGTATTAATTGACTTATTAATTCATTTAATCAAAAAATTTTAAATCATTTATAAATTAAACAATCATTTTATTTAATGAAAAACAACATCTTTTACTTAATATTTCTTTTTATAAATTTAATTAACTATTCCAAGTTTCCCATACACAGCCAGCAGATAGCCATGCAAAATTTATTGGTGGTGAAATTAAAAATTGAATAGTTTTAATAGGATTATTAAATACTGAATCTAATTCTTTATCAACGCATTTCAAAAATGCTTTTTCTGTAATTTTTGAATCTTTTGTTAAAACTCCAGAACATGATATTTCATTTAAAAAAACTGATAAATTATATATATAATTACATAAAATGTCCCTATTATTATCTTCAATTAAACTATTTTGCAAAATAGCATTTTCAAAAATGATGCCTGTTCTAATATAGTTATAATTACTTACTTCTAATTCCTTAAAGTATAATTCTGTGATAAAGGAGAAATACTCTCTAATTACTTCAGATTCTGTTGTATTAGTCTTAAAATCTTTTAGAAGATAACTATTCTTAGATAATATTTTATTATAAATTTCATAAAACGATTCAATGTCTTTACTTTTTTTACAACAAGCATCTAACTCATTAAATATAAACTTATAGTAATTTTCAATATCTTCATTGTGATTTTTAAATTTTAAGGGTAAATATGCATCATTTTTTATCAAACCAATTTTTTTAATTAAATCAACTTTAGCCTTTTCAACATTATTACTAATGTTTAATTCATTTTTATCACAAGAGTTAATCATTAGTAATAGGGACAAAATAACAAAAATTCTTTTCATAATTCATAATTTATTGGGTTAGACATTTTTAAATGAAAGAATGAAATTGTTTTATTTCCGATTAACAAAGTTATCATTTCGCTATCGTATGTACAAATTTTATCATATGTTGTACAACATATATGGTTTTATCCCTCGTTCGCGCGCGTTTCTTGACGCGTGCTATGGCTGTAACCTCCAGCTGAAAAGGTTGGGCTAAGCCTAGATCAAACGTTGCACCTCAGCCAGAAATAAAAAAAATTTCTTTCGATGTGCTTGAACGAATTTTTACTATCATACTAAATTCTACTAGACGGAGCGGCATTTACCACACGCATCCAGATACGCTCTCGAACGATAGAGCAGGAGCTCAAGTTTAACGCCTCGCATTCCTTTAAATTCATCTAACTTCTTCTAACTTCCTCTAACTTCCTTACCTCCAATTTTTTTAACGTTTAACGTTTAATGTCTCACGGTTCACGGTTCACGCCTCACGGCTCACCCACTTTTCAATTCTAACTATTCCCCATTTCCCCCTCTTACTTTAACCTCTTTTTTTCTATCTTTGCAGGCTGAAATCAACTTTAACAAAATCAGGCTTTTATATGGACTACAATTTTAAAGAGATAGAACAGAAATGGCAGGATTACTGGCGTAAAAACAAGACATATAGGGTTGATGTTGACCCCTCAAGGCCCAAGTACTACGTACTTGATATGTTCCCATACCCCTCCGGAGCCGGATTACATGTAGGTCATCCGCTGGGATACATTGCATCCGATATTTACTCCCGCTACAAAAGGCTTAACGGCTTTAATGTGCTTCACCCCATGGGCTACGATGCCTTTGGCCTACCGGCAGAGCAGTATGCCATTCAAACCGGTCAACATCCGGCCATTACCACTGATAACAATATTAAGCGCTACCGCGAGCAGCTCGATAAGATTGGCTTTAGCTACGACTGGGATCGCGAATTCCGCACCTGCGACCCCAAGTACTACAAGTGGACCCAGTGGGCTTTCATTAAGATGTTTAAGCACTGGTACAACAACAAAACCCAAAAGGCTGAGCCCATTGAGAACCTAATTGCTGAATTTGAACGTAACGGTAACCTTGACGTTGATGCAGCATGCAGCGACATTCGCACCTTTACTGCTGCCGAGTGGAAGGCTATGAGCGAAAAGGAAAAGCAAGAGATCCTACTTGGCTACCGCCTGGCCTACCTTGCCGATGTTATGGTTAACTGGTGCCCCGCACTGGGAACAGTACTGGCAAACGACGAGGTTAAGGAGGGTGTCTCCATTCGTGGCGGCCATCCGGTTGAGCAACGCAAAATGCGTCAGTGGTGTCTCAGGATATCGGCTTACGCCGAGCGGCTACTCAACGATCTCGACCAGCTCGACTGGACTGACTCGCTTAAGGATATTCAACGCAACTGGATTGGCAAATCCGAGGGTGCCGAGGTTTGGTTCCGAATTGATGGCACCGACCGTAAAATACTAATTTTCACCACCCGTCCCGATACCATTTACGGAGCAACCTTTATGGTGTTGGCACCCGAAAGCGAACTGGTTGATGAACTTACCACCCCTGCCTATGCTGAGAAGATGGCCGAATACCGTCAGGAGGTTAAGCGAAAAACCGAGCGTGAGCGCATGGCCGAAGCCCGCAAGGTAACCGGTCAGTTTACCGGTAGCTACGCCATTAACCCATTCACCAACGAGCGTATACCTATTTGGGTAAGTGAATACGTTTTAGCTGGCTATGGAACCGGCGCCATTATGGCGGTTCCTGCCCACGATAGCCGCGATTTTGCCTTTGCCAAAACCTTTGGGCTACCTATTATCCAAACCGTTATTCGCCCAGGCGAGCAACCCACCAACCCTGAATCGTGGACAGAATCGTACGATTCAAAGGAGGGTGTTGTTATCAATAGCCCACTTATCAATGGCTTAGAGGTAAAAGATGCCATTTCAAAGATATGTGAGGTGATTGAATCGCGCGGGCTGGGCAGGCGTAAGGTAAACTATCGCCTACGCGATGCCATTTTCAGCCGCCAGCGTTACTGGGGTGAGCCATTCCCTATTTTCTACAAGGACGGAATGCCCTACCCGCTGCCCGAGGAAAAATTACCCCTTGAACTCCCCGAGATTGATGCCTACCTACCCACCGAAAAGGGCGAACCACCCCTTGGTCGCGCCAAGAACTGGCATACCCCTGAGGGATACCCCTATGAGCTAAGCACCATGCCCGGCTTTGCCGGCTCCTCGGCATACTACCTCCGTTACATGGACCCCCATAACGATAATGCCCTTGTTTCGGCCGAAGCCAATAAGTACTGGGAAAACGTTGACCTTTACATTGGCGGAACCGAGCATGCCGTGGGACATCTTATTTACTCAAGGTACTGGAATAAATTCCTATACGACCTTGGTTACGTTTGCAAGCAAGAGCCCTTTAAAAAGCTGATAAACCAAGGAATGATTCAGGGCCGATCAAACTTTGTTTACCGTGTTAAGGGAACAAACCAATTTGTATCGTATAACCTGAAGGATAAGTACGATGTAACCCCAATACACGTTGATGTTAACATTGTAAGCAACGATATACTTGATATTGAAGCATTCCGTAAGTGGCGTCCGGAGTTCGAGAATGCTGAGTTCATTCTGGAAGATGGGAAATACGTATGCGGATGGGCAGTGGAGAAGATGAGCAAAAGCATGTGGAATGTGGTTAACCCCGATACTATTGTTGAGCGCTATGGTGCCGATACCCTCCGCATGTACGAGATGTTCCTTGGCCCCCTAGAGCAAAGCAAACCTTGGGATACAAATGGTATTGATGGCGTACATAAGTTTCTCCGAAAGTTCTGGAGGTTATTCCATAACAATGCCAATGAGTTTGAGGTATCAGCCAACGAACCTACTGCACAAGAGCTCAAGGTTCTTCATAAAACCATTAAAAAGGTTACTGAGGATATTGAGAAGTTTAGCTTTAATACCGGAGTATCGGCCTTTATGATTTGCGTGAACGAGCTCTCCGATTTGAAATGTAACAAGCGCGCAATACTTGAACCGCTAACCGTTTTAATTGCTCCCTATGCTCCACATATTGCCGAGGAACTATGGCATCTGCTTGGACATGAAACATCGGTAAATACTGCCGCTTGGCCTAAGTTCAACGAGGAGTACATTAAGGAATCGACCTTTACCTGTCCTATATCGTTTAATGGTAAAACGCGTTTTACCCTTGAACTACCGTTAAACCTTAAGGCCGATGAGGTGGAAAAAATTGTTTTAGCCGATGAAAACACGCTAAAATACCTCGATGGCAAGCAACCCAAAAAGGTAATTGTGGTTCCAAACAAAATTGTAAATATTGTTGTTTAGTCAAATAATATTTTTGCAGATTTCAAAAAAGTAGTATCTTTAGTAAACCCTTATTAATCATTATTATACTTACAAAACATTCAACAGAAAGGAGTGCGATATGGACAAATCGGACAACAAAACCAAATCGTTCAAGGACTTGGTAGTATGGCAAAAGGCCCACGCTTTTGTGCTTAACATTTACCAACAGGTAAAAATTTTCCCCGACGATTATCAAGCCATTGTGGGCGACATGCTTTGTGAAAGTGCCACTGCCATTGCAACCAACATTGTTGGAGGCTACAAGAAGAAGGATCGCGAGGATAAGCTACTCTTTTTAACCACCGCACAGGAGGCCCTTGAGGAGTGCCGTTACTACATTACCCTTGCCACCGATTTACACCTCTTGGATTCATTCCAAGCCGACGAGCTAGAGAATAACCTCAACGAGGTTAGCTACCTGCTTAACTCTTACGCACGTTCCATCAAACGTCGTAAGGAAGGTGATTACAAAAAAGATGATGATTTAAGAGACGAGTAGTAGGAATTTTTTAGAGAATGACTACAGCCAATATTTTTAAAACAGTCCGATCCTATGCCATCATAGTGTTCGGGCTGTTGCTTTATGCGCTATCGTGGACAGCCTTTTTAATTCCACATAAAATTACTGGCGGAGGGGTTTCGGGTATTGGTGCGCTTGTTTACTACGCTACTGGCATTCCAATGGGTTACACCTACTTTTTAATAAATGTAGGGCTCATCCTTTTGGCCATTAAAATGCTGGGAGCCAACTTTGGGGTGAAAACCATTTTTGGCGTTACTGTTGGCGCTTTTCTACTATCGCTGCTCCAAATGACAATAAAAGTAGCAGTGGTTGAGGACAAGTTTATGTCCACAATCATTGGCGGTGCGCTTGCAGGTGTTGGGCTTGGGGTTGTGTTCACTCAGGGTGGAAGTACTGGTGGTACCGATATCATTGCCATGATAATCAATAAGTACCGTAACATTAGCCCAGGCCGTATAATAATGCTCTGCGATGTTTTCATCATTGGCTCATCGTTTTTGGTTCTACTCGACCTTGAACCCGCCAAGCGTATCGAAACCATTGTTTATGGTTATGTGGCCATGGCCATCACGGCCTACTCGCTCGATGCTGTTCTGTCGGGTAGCAAACAGTCAGTTCAGGTGTTTGTCTTTTCAAAGCGATACCAGGAAATTGCCGATAGGATTACATCTGAAATCAACCGTGGAGTAACCGTGGTTGAAGGAATGGGCTGGTACACAAAAGAATCGCAAAAGGTGCTAATCTCACTTGTGCGCAAGCACGAGGTTAGCGATGTGTATAAAATAATTAAGGAGGTTGACCCCGAAGCGTTTATTTCGGTTGCAACGGTTACCGGGGTTTACGGAAGGGGGTTTGAACGCATCAGGCACTAGCCTGCCCAGTTTTCCCTATCCAAGCTACGATACTGAATTGCCTCAGCCACATGCTGGGGCAATATTTTTTCGGATTGCTCAAGGTCGGCAATGGTTCGGGAAACCTTTAGAATTCGGTCGTAAGCCCTTGCTGAAAGGTTTAGCCGTTCCATAGCTGTTTTCAGGATGGCCGTTCCGGCCTCATCAAGTACGCAGAACTGCCGTATCAGCTTGGAGGTCATTTGAGCGTTACAGTGTACCTCGGCCCAGGGAACAAAACGCTCCTCCTGAATCTGTCGGGCTTTTACCACCCGCTCCCTGATTTGAGCGCTACTCTCGGCTGGTGGTGCCGACGCAAGCTTATCGAATGGGACCGGGATTACCTCAACATGGATATCAATACGGTCGAGCAGCGGTCCTGAAATGCGATTTAGGTACTTTTGTACTACTCCGGGCGAACACACGCATTCCTTTTCAGGATGATTGTAGTAACCGCATGGGCAGGGATTCATGGAGGCAACTAGCATGAAGCTGGCGGGATATTCAACTGTAAACTTTGCCCTCGATATGGTTATAACCCTGTCCTCAAGGGGTTGGCGCATAACCTCTAAAACAGTTCTTTTAAACTCGG
Source organism: Tenuifilum sp. (assembly GCF_037481895.1). Lineage (NCBI taxonomy): Bacteria > Pseudomonadati > Bacteroidota > Bacteroidia > Bacteroidales > Tenuifilaceae > Tenuifilum > Tenuifilum sp. Next base: position 84,189 of record NZ_JBBFKU010000008.1, on the reverse strand, counting down.
GTAGCTCATCGAGAAAAAGTACACCGTTATGGGCGAGCGATATTTCACCGGGCTGTGGAAACTGCCCACCACCAACAAGAGCAATGTCGGAGATGGTATGGTGTGGACTACGGAATGGCCTACGGGTCATCAATGATGTATTCCGGTCAATCTTACCTGCAACGGAATGAATTTTGGTGGTCTCAAGCGCCTCGCGCAATGTTAACGGGGGTATAATTGTTGGTATCCGCTTTGCCAGCATGGTTTTTCCGGCACCAGGCGGGCCTATCATAATGATGTTGTGTCCTCCTGCAGCAGCCACCTCAAGCGCCCGCTTAACGTTTTCCTGCCCCTTAACATCGGAAAAATCAACATCGTAGTTATTGGCGTGGGCAAAAAACTCCTCGCGGGTGTTCACAATGGTTGGCTCAAGAGTGCTATTGCCATTAAAAAAGTCAACCACCTGTTTGATACTCTCAACCCCGTAAACATCGAGGTTGTTTACCACGGCAGCCTCACGGGCATTCTGCGCGGGAACAATGAAACCTTTAAAACCCTCCTCGCGGGCCTGAATGGCTATGGGCAAAACCCCTTTAATGGGCTGGATGGTGCCGTCGAGCGAAAGTTCACCCATGATAACGTAATCCGGCAGCAAATCGGGTTTAATCTGTTCCGATGCAGCCATAATGCCAATAGCCAGTGGTAAATCGTAAGCCGAGCCCTCCTTGCGGATGTCGGCCGGAGCCATGTTGATTACGATTCTCTTTTTGGGAAACTTGTAGCCATTAGTCTCTAGTGCAGACATAACACGCTGTTGGCTCTCCTTAACAGCGCTATCGGGTAACCCAACAAGGAAAAAGTTTACCCCTTGCCCAACACTTACCTCAATGGTAATTGTTGTGGCTTTTATGCCATGAACCGCACTACCAAAGGTCTTTACAAGCATAACTCGATAAAAAACCGGAATAGTATGGCCTATTCCGGTGATTTCATTAATGGCATACCGATAAGGTTCTTGCTTCTTGCATCAGCTTACGGGTTAATTTGCTTAGCTCAACCTTTGCATTCATGAGCTGGTCAGGACTTGCGGCTGCACAAAGAACCCCTATGGCTTGATTTTCCGCATCATTGCATCCATCGGGGTCATCTGGAGTAGCTTTTGTCTTATCGCAGTAATATTTGCTTTCGCCTACCTCGTAGTAACAATTCCCTCCATCGGTTGGGCAACAAACGTTGGCGATTTCACACTGGGGTGGCTCAAATTTTTGGCAAACATCCTTATCCTCCTTTTCGCAACCCCAGGTTAGGAATGCCAGTACCGCTCCTAGAACAATTGGGGCAACCAGTAACTTCTTTCGCATAACTTTATTGGTTTAAGTGTTTAACTATGATAGATTTAAACTGCTCAAAGGGCATAAAACCCCGAAAAACTCTACCCTCAATAACAAATGTAGGTGTTCCGGTAAATCCAAATTTATCAAATTCGTTCCTGATTTGCAAAATATAATCCATCGATTCATTCCCTAAAATGCACTCAGCAACCAGTGGATCGCTATCAATGAAATGGTTGACCATTTCACGGAACTCGTCACTATATATCACGCTACTATTTGTAACCAGCAGCTCATGCAACTTCCCATAATACCCGTATCGGTTAATACATACTGCTGTTTTCACCTCGTTTATCCGGTCAGTATTATTTGAGTGCTCCACTATTTTCAGAACCAAGCGTACCTTTCCGGTGGAAATGAATTCCCTTTCAAGCTCAGGATAAACCTCAGTAAAAAAAAGCCTGCAGTAACCGCAATGGTAACTTATGTATGCATAAATGGCAAGCTGAGCCGAATCGCTTCCAAACGTGATATCTAAAGGATTGGATGAAATAGGTGCGGCTAGCTTACTAGTCCTATTTTGGACCAATTGCCACGCTTTTATGCCAATTAAAACGATAAGTACAATGGAAATCGCTACTGCAATCCACTCAATTGGTCTTAACTTCCTTCCCATCCTTTTTTTCATCAGCTGGTTTACGTTTGGGTTCCTTTCTGTCCAATTCGGTACTAAAGTTCATTACATGGGGGTGAAAAACCAAATTAAGCCCGCGTTCCTGAACGCGAATGGTGGCCTTCATGGTAGCCTGTAACTCCTTAGTATCAAACCCATATTTCGATTCTTTTCCTCTTTCAAGTGCAACAAGGTATAGGCCTGAACGTTTAGCCTTGTTTGGCCCTTCAAATCCCTCGTCCTTCAAACCCTGCTTTTTCAAGAGTTTTTTGGATTTTCCAAGCATTACATCACCGGGGTAAACCACAAAATGATACTCGTAGTCATCGGCAAAGCTTTGCATACCGTAAACCGACATATCCATGGCGGTACTTACGATGTTGGTTTTTGGAAAGTAAATCTGGTTGTTATAGATAAACACACTGGTTTCCAGTGTATTAAATACAATATTGTTTAACTCATTAAGGTTAGTAAACTTTGACAGCTCCATGGCAGGCTCAAAGTTGTATATACCACCATTTTCAAGCTTAAAGTTGCCTAAAAGGTTCATCTTGTCGTAAAGCAGGTTGGTGTCCTGCATTACAATTCGCCCAAAAACCGTACCTGTAACTAATCCATCGATATTTTTATGGGTGATATAATCCTGCTCAAAATTGTCGTTTTGTTCCAGCAGTTGCTTGATATTTACCCTATTCGATTCATTCTTGAATTCAATGATTTCCAGTGGATACTTACGGGTGTCGTAAACCAACGAGGTAACCATATTACCCCCAAATGCCTTCATTCGTAGTTCGTCAAGCACATAAAGGCTATCGTCAACCCTGAACTTTGTCGAAAGGTCGTCAATTAGTACTTTCCCGTACTTCACCTTATCGGCTTTGGCAATGCCCCTAATAATGTATTGTGGGATAGTTGAGGCAGCCGTATCGGGGCTTGCCGTTGAGTCCTCTGCCATAAAAGGTAGGAAAATATCGTAGTCAACATAGTTAGCCCAAAGCGATGTATTAACAATGAGTTTTTTATCCTTTTGCCCCAAAATGAATGTTTTATAAACATTCCAGATAGAAGTTGAATCGGAGCGAAAGTCTAGATTTTTGTAGTGCCCTTTCACATTGGCTAAACGAATGGTATCGTTTGCCATTGAAAGGGTAAGCGATAACCTATCGACGCCAATCAGGCTATCGTTGGGCAATGAGAAACCAAAATCCTTGATTTGTGCAGCAAACATGCTGTTTTCAAATAGGATTGGCATTATCTGCTTATCAATAGAATCGGGGTTAACTGTTCCCGATGTACTAAATCCAAAATCTATCTTACCGGTAACAAGGCTAACAAGCGTATCGGGAATAAATTGCTGCACCTCATCCAAATCGACATACAAACGGCCTTCGCCCCTGAAAACGGGGCTTTTCAAGTTTTTGAACTTCATCTTACTGCCAAAACTACTATTGCCCATGGCAATATGAAGCGTATCGACCCTTACATCAATTTTATCGAGCTCCGATATACGCCCTATGACCTTTACTTTAAGTAAACCATCCTTTAAACTTACCTTGTAGGCAGGCAAACGTAATGAGAGATTGTTAACCGTTAGCTCCTTGCCAGGGCTATATGTTACCTCGGCATTTAATTCCTTTACAACATTAACCGTGTCTACCCCGGCATTGATATTGCTAAAAGTTAAGGAAAATCCTGTGTTGTCCATAAAGTAATCGGAGCTGTTCACATCAAGGTATTCGGGCATTTTACCCTTGGTAAAAAATTTAGCATCAATCAAACCGGAAAGTTCTGTCAGAGTGCTATCGGGTAGCAATGGGGCAAACTCGTCGAGGACAAGATGCATGTCGCCTTGAATGTTGTAAAGTGGTTTGTTTGGATTTTTCAGCGTAAGAGTTAGGTTAGCCCTGCTTTGCTGAGTTTCAAGATTGAATTTTTTAATATTTACTGCTGATGTGGCAAGGTAGTTCGGGTTAGGGATTGAAACGCTTCCCACAAAGTCAAGCTTATTTACTTTTGGGTATTGTTTTGTTTCAACTACACCTTTCCTCAAGTCAAAATCAATAAAAACGCTTGGAAGCATTAGGGTATCATATAAATACCCCCTAACAATTGTGTTAAACTTAAGGGTTCCTCCAAGCTTCGATAATCCATACTCCTTAATCATACCCTCAGGAACAAAGCCATATAGCTCAGCAAGGTTAAGTTTTGGCAAAGCAAGGCTAAAATCCACCCAGATTGAATCCGACAGGGTTGCGTTACCAGTGGCTTTAAGTTCTATGCCATTTACATCAAGCTTGGCATAGTCGAGTAAAAGGTTTCCATTTTCGTAATCAACACTGTAGGAAAAGTTGAGGTTTGTAACCTTCTCCAGTGGTAAATCGGCAAACCGGGTATTGGTTACAACAATTTCGCCATTACTTTTCCCCCATATACTATCGCCCGAAACCCTTCCCTCAAGGTGAAGTTTAGGAATAACAATATCCGCTGCTGCCTTTAGCTTTTGGTCGGAATATGTTAAGTGAATATCGCTAAGGGTAAGATTCTTTAAAAGAATGTTTAGAATGGTTTGGGTAACTGTATCAACAGGAGTTTCAACTGTATCGGGAGGTATCAAAAAATCAAAATTCGATCTCCCAGTAGAATCAACCAGGTAGTTTACCCTAAATCCATTCAGCTCAACCCCGTTAATAATGACCTTGTTTTTGAGTAGAGGGTATGCCTTTACGGAAACAAAAACGTTTTTAAACCCAACCAGGGTATCAGGTAAACTCCCTATGCCAAATACCCGCACCGAGTCGGCCTGCTGACCTAGCTTAAAATCAGCAATACGAACCGTAAGATTCGGAAAATCCCGAAAAGGAACTAAAGAAACCTCCCCGTAGGAGATAGGCGCTTTTAGACTTGATTCAATCTCCTTAACCGCAAGACGGATAATGCTTCCCTCAAACAGCTTTGCAATCCCAATAATAATGAATACCAGTAAGTGTAGAAAGATAATAGTTAGGCCAAAATACTTTAACAACCTTACAATAAAACGCTTTGTCTTCATACCCTGTTATCGAAATTATTAGTTTTTGCAATCGGAGTTACTAAAGAACTTCCATTTCCGGTACTTACGCAATGTATTGTTGAGCTCAGAACCTCGGAGGTTCTTTGCAATAACTACGCCCGAACTGTCCACCAGAAAGTTCATAGGAATTGCATTGACACTGTACGCTTTTGCCGCCACGCTCCGCCAACCCTTTAGGTCGCTTACATGGTAAGGCCATACTAGTTTATCGTCGGATATTGCGTTTACCCAGTTATCGCGTTTCAGGTCAAGCGATACGCTGAATATCGCAAATCCATTTCCATTGGTAAAGCATGCATCCTTGTACTTATTGTAAACCTCTGCAAGTACAGGGTTTTCCTTTCTACATGGCGAGCACCACGATGCCCAAAAATCGACTAGCACCAGTTTCCCCCTTAACGACGAAAGCTTAAACTCCTCACCATTGGGACCATTCCCAGTGATATCAGGGACTACCTGCCCAACAGTAATCTCCTGCGAATAACCACTTTGGCATAAAGCCATTGCGCTGATTACCAAAAGGTGTATTAGGTTAATTCTCATGCTTGGAATTTTATTCTTTTTCAACTCAAATTTCATGCAATTTATGGAATTTTAAAGAGATTTTGGATGAAATGAAAAAATAAAAAATGGGTGAATTGTTTTTGGATAGTTGTTGGTGTTTTGTGTTTAGTGTTTAGTAAAAACTATCACAGAGTTACACAGTGTTTCACAAAGTGTATGTCGAAGTATTTTCGAACAACGATCAACTATCAACGAACAACTAAACTTGTCATCCTGAGCGGCCTGTCCCGCCCTAGCGGGGAGCGAAGGATCTCCACCTTTGGTCAGTATTGAGATGCTTCGACGGAGCTCAGCATGACAATCGTTTCATGAACCGAGTAAAAGCTTGTATCACAGAGTATGTGACGTGATATTCACGAACAACGATTCACGACCAACGAACAACGCGACCAGCCCCGTAGGGGCGAAACATTTGTAACTCTATGGCTAATGCTAAATGTATAGCGATGCACGCAATAACATTCCAAAGAGCAACACTGAAGCGTTGCATCGCAAAGGAAAAATCATTACAAAGAGCCATTCACACGTTCTTTCTTGTCTTGATACAAGAAAGAACCAAAGAAGATCAAGGCTGAAAAGCCCGACCCGATGGGTACCCCGCGGGTGGAACTGCCACGCGATACTATTCGCCACGCCTGCGGCGTGACTCATGTGGTATCGCTTACTAAGCCCACCGCCACGTTCCACCCCCGACCCATTGCCGGGTCAGGCTTTTATGCCACTGCTTTTAGCATTCCTTTTTGGATGAGGAATCCTATTAATGAAGAGTTGAAGAAACAAAGAGATGCTTCGGCTAACTGAGCATGACAAAAACATTAACCACATTGAATAATGAATCTGAGAGCTGAAAATTCTAATCGGCCTCTACATGGTCATTTTTTATCCTATAAAAAACCGGTCCACGCTGGACCGGCTTTGAAATAACCTTACAGCTTAAAAAACTCAATTTGCTCACTTAACCGTTGAGCCTCATAGGCCAATTGGGCTGCATTCTGTGACATCGACTCGGCCGCTGAGGCGTTTTGCTGGGTAAGCTGGTTTAACTGCTGAATGGCGTTATTTACCTGGTTAGCCCCATTGGCTTGCTCAACGCTAGCGGCAATAATTTCCTGTACTAGGGTAGTGGTTTTGTCCACTATCGGGATAGTGTCCTGCATAATCTTTCCCGCTTCGGACGAGAGGGTATAGCTCTGGTTTGCAAGCCTAACAATTTCCTCAGCGGCAGCCCTACTCTTCTCTGCCAGCTTTCGAACTTCGCCTGCCACAACCGCAAAACCTTTCCCGTGCTCACCAGCCCTGGCAGCCTCCACTGCTGCATTTAAAGCTAATATGTTGGTTTGGAAGGCAATTTCATTAATTATGTTTATCTTTTCCATAATTGCCCGGTTTGCCTCCACTACCTGTATCGACTTGTCAGAAACGTGCTTAATGCTTCTGTTAGCCTCTTCAAAAATGGTGCCCGTACTTTTTGCATTATCGCTGTTCTGAGCAATATTTGCCGATATCTGTTCAATGGTTGAGGCAATTTCCTCCACTGACGAGGCTTGCTCGTTGGCGCTCTCGGCCATTCGTTCCGATGTTTCACTGGTAACAGCACCAGAGTCGTTTATGGTCTCGATGCTCGATTGAACATCGGCTATGACTCCGCGTAGCTTTTGAATAACTTGCTCAGTGGCCAAAAGCATTTCCCCTATCTCATCGTTGGCTCTCTTCAAATTCTCTAATTCATGGGTATTAAGTTTGCCTTCGGAAAGGTTAAAAATAACCCTCTGCATCTGTTTTATGGAAAGGTTCATGGAGCGCCCAATCGCAAATGATATTGTAATAAAAAGGGTTAAACTGATTACCAGTATTACAATGGTACTGGCAAAAGAACTATTAAACCCACTTATTGTTGAATCAAACGCTTTGTTAGCCTGCTCCTTGCTGTGCTTTACAAGCCCTTCAAGTTGGTCCCTAAGGGTGTTAAAACTTGTTACCATCCGGTTGATATCATTGGTAACCGACTCGGAGAAAGCACCCTTAATCATGGCATCGGAAGTTTTAAAAGCAAGGCTGTAGTAATCCTTAACCTGCTTTTCAATACCAATTACATCTAACTCTTTACCTACCTGATTCTTCTTAATGGAATCAAGCTGACTAAGTATGGTCTGGTAACGAGTGTTTGTTTCATTTAACTTCTCGTTATCGGCAGCAGCTACAGCGTCCTGAAATTCGCGTTGAAGGTTTATAAGCTCAAAGTTTAGGGCATTTGTCAGCTCCACAAAAGGCATGTATCCATATTCGATTTTTGAAATCGACCTTTTGCTGGTTACGCTAAGAATTTGAAATAAAATTATTACCACAAGAAATATAAGCACAAAGAGAGCAGGGAAAAGCATCAGCTTATGTCGTATTTTCAGATTTTGTAGCATAGCACTACTTGTTTACCGTTAACACTTTAACCCCTGACACATCGGCATTTGCCGATACATAGCCAATGGCTCCTGCATTTCGTTTAACAAAATCAACCACTTCTGCATCGGTGTTTTTTTCAATGGGCGGAGTGCCCTTTCCTGCAAAAACATACTGTTGCCAGTAACTCTTTATGGCCGATACCGATTTGCCATGGATGTTATTTGAAAAATCTTCCCTTACGCCTGATTTTGCCGATAAGTCAACAGGAACAACAGCATCACCATTTGTCCACTTGGTTTCCTTTTTCAGGAAGTAATCCGAGATCTCCTTGGCTGTAAGCGAACTTACAGTATTTGACTGATTTACAATCACCTTAAATGATTGTGCCTGTAAGGTAAGGCCTATGCATACCAGTACAGCAAGTATTGCTAATCGTTTCATGGTGTTGTCATTTAACATTCGTTCCGATTTTGCTGCTTATTCCTAAAATGAAACTACAAGCGACATTTGGGCATAGTTGTAATCGTAATCCTTCCAAAGCCTATTGGCAATGTCAGTTATCTGTCGGCCAAATACTCGTTTGTACTCCAACTTTAGTAAGGTTTCGAATCGTGGGCGTATTGCAATACCCAGCGTGGCTGCTGTTGTAGGTAAACCTACCTTATTAACATTTACATCCTCAATAAAATCGTAACGTAAAAATGGTTTATAAACATCGCCATCCCATATTAGTTCGCCATAATATGCTTTGTACTCGTTAACAATATGCTCGCCAAGAATAGCGTCGGTTTTGGGAGTAGTTTCCTGTTTACCAGCCCAGTATTCGGCGTTTAGCTTAAGGTTGCTTACCTGAAGATGCGCGTCAAAGCCATAGGTGTACTTGGTTGAGGGATAATAAATAAAATCACCTGATGAATTCTGGGTGACCTGTTGGGCATCGGCTTTAAAGTAGTTAGCCCCAAGGGTAAAGGCGTTGTTCAGTGTGGCATAAACCCTTGCAGTACCACACATGTACTTATTAATTTTATCGTTCTCAGTATCGTAGAATCCAAACGATGGATATGAGTCCTCCTGAGCCTGAATGCTCAATACACCCGACTCAAAGTGATTGATATACGGGTATGTACCTAGGGTAAAATTATAGCCAAACTTTAGGCTACCACCGCTACCCAAATTTCCATGTAAATGTAAGCCGCTTATACTTTGAGGAAATAAAAAGTGGTGCGAAACCAACATGGGAACAACTCCACTAGGGTTAAGCGGCGCATAAAAGTAAAGGTTAACCGGGCTCAGCGGTGTAAGAAAACGACCTGCCCCTAACTTTAGGGCATCGCTAAAATTATACTGGGCATAGGCCTCAACAAATATTTGACTTACATGGAAAGTGAAATGGGTGTAAACAAGGGTAGTTTTAAACTCTAACTTGTCAACAGGTTTATAGTTGGCCAAAAAACCAACCTCCGAAAGCCCAACAGCCCAGTCCTTTTTTAGGTTTATACAGTCCGAGTACTCTGCAACGGCGTTAATATAACCCGTTACATGTATACGTTGCTCAGTTTCGTCCTGCGCCATCCCACCATAGCACAACAACGAGAGTGAGGCTAAAACAGGTAGTAAATGCTTTGTTTTCATAGGCAACTTGGTTTTTGTTTAACCGATTATTACTTTCGAACAGATAGTATGTTACTGCTTACAGGGTATTACTATTTCTTGAAATTTACATAAAAAGATACTAAAATGGTATATCAATATTTTATGTTTATCAAATAACAATTGCCATCAAATTGATTTACTGTACATTACAAAACGATGATTTTTGTCATCTTTTTATAAAAACTATAACCGATTTTGTACTTGAGATTTTAGATCTTTATGAAAAGCCGATTGTCCAAAAAAGAATCCAGATGCAAGAAATAGAAAATAGGGCAATAGGACTTATACTTATTCCCCTCCTGAGCAGGTTGCTGCCATGACTTTCTCAGTCAAGGGTAAAAGGGCTATAAGAGCAATGATACGCTTCGGCAAACTCAGCATGATAACCATCTCATGAACCGAGCAAGAGCGAGTACCACAGAGTTACACAGTGTAGCACGGTGTTTCACAGAATAGCATTCACGAACAACGAGCAACGAAGACCGTCTCCAGCCCCGTAGGGGCTAAACATTTGTAACCCTATGGCTACTCCCAAATTTTGCGATGCACGTTATTCTTTTTCCAAAGAACAATCCTGAAACATTGCATCGCAATGGGAAAGTATGGCAAAGAGCGATTGCCAGAAAAGCAATCAAAAATGAGTTAGGGAATGAAGGTACTAAGAGATGCTTCGACGGAGCTCAGCATGACAATAGTTTCACGAACAACGAGCAACGAACAACGGGCAACGAAGACCGCTTCCAGCCCCGTAGGGGCGAAACATTTGTAACCCTATGGCTACTCCCGCATGTAAAGGTTGATTTGTTCCTAAGTGCGAATAATACAGCACTGTTCTGGAGGTGAGTGCACGAGCGAAAGATCTCCTCCGTTACGCTTAGAATGACAAGGTAAATGCTTATAATTCTATCCCGTTTAACGGTTCACGGTTCACGTTTAACGGAGGTCAATACAAATCCTACATCCTTTAACTTTAATCTTTTAACTTTTAACTTTAACTAGAACCTATTCAACCAGCGGTAGCGGCGGGCGCTGTCGCCAAGCTTCATGCCTAGCATGAGCTCATGCGAACCTGCCTTGGAAAAGGTTGATACATCGGTAAAGTTATAGTCAAAGGCGTAGCCAAAGTAGAACTGCTGGTACTTAACCCCAACCATGGTAATAACAGCTCCAGTGGAACGGATTGATACTCCTGCCCAGTAATCGTTCTTGTAGTATCCCTTGATGTTTAGATCAGCACCAAACTGGAAACGCTCATTGGTTGTTAAAAGAAACGATGGTTCAATTGCAAAATCGCTTCGGTAGGGTTGATACCTGTACCCTCCCACAAGATAATACTGCCTAAGCAACCGGTATGCCACCTCAGAGTTACCTCCTCCAAATTGAATGAAGCTTTGGAAAAGCGATGTAGCCGAAAAACCAACATAGTACTTTTGTGTGCTAAGCAATACCCCAAAGTTGGCATCGGGAGCAAACTTTGAAGTTTTACCCATCAACAGGGGGTCATTGGTTTGATCGTATCCATCAATGGCATTAACGTTAGCTTTAAACTGAAAGCTGGTAAGCGATGCCCCAAGGCTAAGCTGGTAATCGCGCATGTAAATATGGTAGGCGTACGTAGCCTGAAATCCGGTACGATGTATACGGCCATTGTTATCGTTGAAAACAAATGCTCCAAGGCCAACCCTACCGCTAGGGCGACGCCTGCGAACCCGGCTCTTTATAAGGCGGCTCCTGTTGCGGAAGCTGGTTTTTAGTATACGGGTTTGGGCGCTTAAGGCATATGTACTAGGGGCCTCGGAGTAGCCAATCCATTGCTGACGTGCTGTTAGGTTAACAGCGGTTACCCCCTCGGCTCCTGCCACAGCAGGATTCACCAGGAAGGGATCGAGCATGTACTGGCTGTATAGGGGTTGCTGCTGGCCTTTTACCACACCTGCCACTCCCATCAGAGCCATAACAGCAACTATTCCTATGTGTTTGTTTCTTCTCATTAATACTTGTTTATATTCCAGATTCAAGATTTCAAATTTCAAAAATTACTCCGCTTGAAGTTTAAGGTTCAAAGTCCAAGGTTTAAGGTTAAAATATATGTCATAAATATATTGTTTTACCATCAACTGTCAACTATCAACAATCAACCATCAACCATCAACCATCAACCATCAACTACCTAATTATCGTAACGCTACCCTTGTACTCGTACTTCTTTTCGCCAACGGTGAATACAATGATGTAGTGATACGAATCCATGGGTAACTCCTTGCCGTTCAAATCCTTTCCATCCCAGGGTTTGTATGCACCCTTGCTGCTCCATACCATTTTACCCCAACGGTTGAAAACCTTCACGTCAACATTGGTTATATAACCTCGCAGGTCTTGCCCCTTGTAGGGTGCCGGGAACTCCCAGGTATCGTTTACGCCATCCTTGTTGGGCGTAAAGGCTGCAGGAATGCGCAGGTTGCTGTAATCGGCAGCCGAAACCTGAATGGTATCGGAATTGGAACAACCATAGTTATCGGTTACCTTTACCCAAATGGTTTGGTCGCCACTTTGGCCATCAACCGTAATACTTGGGGTAATGGCACCGGTGCTCCAGTCGTAAACCGTAAAATCGGGGTTGTACACATCGAGCAGTAGGGTTTGGTTGGCAAACAGGGTAGTATCGTTACCTAAATCAACCACCGGAAGGAGCCTAACGGTTACCTCGGTTATATCGTAGGAGCAACTGAAGTTTGAATTAACCAGCCTAACGGTGTAGGTTCCGCTCTCGCCGGTATAGTAAACCTGGTTAGTATTTCCATCCTGCCACAGGTAATGGATAAATCCACTACCGGGATCAAGGGCCGCAATGTTACCCATACAAACATTAAGCTCATCGGGGATGTTATTGGTTATGGGTATGAATATCTCAGGGGTATTCAGTACCACATTAACGGTGTAGGGGTTTCCGGTGCAGCCATAATCGGTATGTTCAACCACCGTAAGGGTGTAAATGCCACCCTTCATTCCCTCGCGCCAGAGGATATCAATTGAATCGCCTCGCGCCAGGAGGTTGTAATCGGTTCCCTGCTGCAGGATATTGCCATCGGGGTCGGTTATAGTCCACTGGAAATCGGATACTCCATTAAAGCCCTTAACACCGTAACGCTCAGTATGGCCCACGCAGGCCATGGGTAAATCGGCTTGTTGAGCCTGTACTGCTATACCCGCAAGGGTAAGAAGAAGGGGTAGTATGTAGCGAAACCTTTTCAAAACTAAAACTTTCTGTTTGTTGCTAACTCATTATATGGTAACCAGAGTGCTTTTTTTTAAAAAACCCGGCCAGGCCAAGCCCGGCCGGGAAAAAATGAATTTACTGTTAGTAAGCGTATTGGTTAGGAATATGATAAATAGGACCAGTGCTTGGAACAGGGTTAACAATATAGGTAATTTCAGCTACACCACTATTGATTACCACCTGTGCATTTCCAGAAGCAAAAGGATATGTGTTTAAGTTTGCAATACCAGGTAAAATATAATCAGACTTTTGTGTAATGGCAGATATTACACCGTGAGCAGCTGCTCCTGGTGCATCAGCAGCCTTTTTAAAGCGATATACATAACGAGTACGATGTCCATTATTTACGGTCAAAGGAGCTGTATTAAACGACCATGTGAAGTTAGGCGAAGTACCCCCTAAAGTTTTCAATTTAGAAGCCGTAGTATAGTTATGTATTACGGTCTCAGTACCATTATTTATTACTGCATCATTTATGTCAATTTCATCAATCTCTTCAGTAACCTGAAATGCATAAGCAGCCCAATTCGCAGGTACATTCTCAACGATAGCAACTGAAATAGCCTGTGCTGCTTGATCACCGCAGGTTGCACCTAGAGCTGGGGCAGAAATTGTAAATGTTGGAGGAGCAATTACTGAAACATTCATAACAGTTGGAGAAGGGTCAGCACAACTACCAAAACCTGCAGGAGCCTGCTCCGCAACATTTATTACATAAGCACCAGCTACTGGGTAGGTAATTTCTACATAGTTAGCAGCTCCAGGTTTATTAAAGGTGGCTGCTGTGCCGGGATGGGTAGGGTTAGTCCAATTCCAAACAAACCCTCCAGTTAAAGTACCAGTACTAACATATGTTGGATGATAAACTGGGTCAGGCAACGCATAGTAACCCATGGTTGTTCCCCCTGTTTTGAAGGTTACATAGTCCGTGGTGTCAGGAGCTGTTACATTACTATCGTATCTTACGTAAGGGCTTGGAGGATTTTGTGCCATTACTCCAAATGTGAACATTAGAATTGCTAATGTTCCTACATGCTTAATGAGTGTTGATCTTTTCATAGTTCTAAAATTTAGTGGTTTATAATTAAATGAATTCAAAATTTGTTTCGTGTTTAAAATTTCTGTAGTAAAACCCCCATGGGGGGTGGTAAGCTCATTAGCCCGCTTGGCCAGCTACGGGGGCTGGTTGCTGCGGGGGGGCTGTTTCTTCTTATTTCGGTTATGCCTGTGCATATACTCTCCGTTTTATCACTGTGGCTATTTACGGTTCTGCTCCCAAAAGGTTCCAATACCTTGGTGGTTTGTTGCTAATTTTTGACCAACAGCATTATAGCTTTGGTAAGCAGTTTTTCCATAACTCCACAGAACGTTTTATTGTATTAAACAATATTGATGCCATTGTTTTTATGTATCTGTTTTTGTGCTTATTACAAAATGTGTATTTCAATTTTTGTCCGCAAATAGGTTTTAGTGTAGTTTTTTTACTGTCCGAAAATGGGAGGAGTTGACAGTTGTTGGTTGATGGTTGATAGAAAAATCGAATAGGCGTAAAAACTACCTCTTTTGTCATGTTGAGCTTAGCTGGAGGCGTTTTTCGTTGTTCGTGAATCGTTGTTCGTGAAACTATTGTCATGCTGAGCCTAGTCGAAGCATCTCTTTGTACCTCCATTTCCTTAATCCTACTTAGATTGGTTTTACAGTAATCGCTCTTTGCCATGTTTTTCTGTTGCGATGCAACGCATCAGAGTTACTCTTTGGAATATGTATTGCGTGCATCGCAATGTATGTGGCAGCCGTCATAGTGTTACAAATATTACGCCCCTACGGGGCTGGAGGCGGTCTTCGTTGCCCGTTGTTCGTTGCTCGTTGTTCGTGAATATCACGTCACATAGTCTGTGTAACACAGTGTAGCTTTGTGTAACTCTGTGATACTCTCTTTTGCTCGGTTCATGAGACAGTTGTCATGTTGAGCTTGCCGAGGCATATCAATACTGCCTAATGGTAGAGATCCTTCGCTCCCCGCTAGGGCGGGAGAGGCCGCTCAGGATGACAAGCAGAGTTGACAGTTGATGGTTGATAGTTGATAGAGAAAAAAGCATTTCATGAAGCACAAAACACCAAACACTAAACACAACTCCGTTGCACAACGAACACTGTACACGTTAAACTATAAACAAACCTCTTCTTCTCCCCAAAAAAAAGCCGGCTTAAATGCCGGCTTTTTGGTTACTGTGCCTTATCGACATTTCCTGTTAGGCGGAGTATTAACGTTGAGTTACGGGGATCGTTGGTAATAACTGTAATGGTTTTACCCTGTCGGCCGGAGTATCCAGCTGTTCGGAACGAAGCTGATATCTCAGTGGACTCACCTGGCTTAAGAACACTCTTGGATGGGGTTGCGGTTGTACAGCCACAGCTTGCCTTAATCTTGCGGATAATTAAATCGGTTTTGCCGGTATTCTTGAGTACAAAATCGTAGTTTACGGGGTCGCCCGATTTAACCGTTCCAAAATCGTACTGTAGGGTATTGAACTCAGCCTTGGGCGCATTCTCCAAATCCTTCTGCGTAAGCTTTGAAAAATCCTCCTCAATGCTTGCGGTAATGGTTATTGGGCTGGTGTTCATGGCTTTATCGTTAATGGAAATGGTAAACCTATCAACAACAAAGCCCCACTCCTCGCGCTTATCGGGGTTATAGGTGAGAACAATGGCGCCAAACTGGTTTGGTTTAACCACCTCGGGTACCACTTTCACCTGCATAAAGTTCATTCCCTGTGTGTTGGCCTTAACTGTTACAGGTGCACTTGATTTATTAATGAACTTTATGGTATCGTTATAGGTACTACCTAAGAATATTCTACCCAAGGCAAAATGTATTTTTTCGAACTTAAGCTCGTCGCCAATAGGGGTTACGTAGATTTCGTCAATGGTTTTAACATGCGGAATAACCTCGCCCTTAATCTGGAGAATTACGGTTGGTGTTTCGGCGTTGGAATATATGGTTACGGTTTTTGCAAATGGCCCTGGACGTCCGGCTGGATTGTATCCTACAGTTATTTTGCCTCCCTTCCCGGGTGCTATGGGCTCCTTAGGCCATTCAGGGGTTGTGCATCCACACGATGTAGCCACGCGCTGAATGATTAATGGGGCATTACCTGTATTGGTAAACTCAAAGGAATAGTTGGCCACACCATCATCTTCCTTTATTTTACCGTAATCGTAGGTGCTTGTTTTAAAGTTGATTTTTGGAACTGCATTCTGCGCTGCAACTGAAAATGCAAAAGCAGCTAATAGTGAAATTGTCAATATCTTTTTCATGATCAAGATGTTTGAAATGTTTGCAATTTATTACGTACAAATTTATAAAACAGGTTTCTAAAATCGCATTAAATGTAAATGTTTTATCATCAACATATATTCCAAAAACATTACTAAATTTGTTAAAAATGTTTTAAAATGAGTGTTGCACACCTTGTTTTGCTTTTGCTTATTGGGCTAACCGCAGGCTTTGTGGGTGGTGCTTTAGGTCTTGGCGGTGGGATAATTATTGTTCCAGCTTTAATCTATTTGCTAAACTTTACCCAGCACGAGGCGCAGGGCACCAGCCTTATGGTATTACTCTTTCCCGTGGGAATTTTTGCTGTTGTAAACTACTACCGTGCTGGATTTATCGATTGGAAACTCGCACTGATTCTGATGGTAGGCGTGGTAATAGGCAGCTACTTTGGCTCAAAGGTATCCATTAACATCCCGGCCGAAACACTCCGGAAGATTTTCGGGTTTTTCATTGTTTTAGTTGGTATTAAGATGATTTTAGGGCGATGATTTCAAAAAGCGATACTGAAAACATATTGGTGGAATACCGCCGCCACCTTCACAAACACCCCGAACTCTCGTTTCAGGAGGTAAAAACATCAAGCTACATCAAACAGATTTTTGCAACCGAAGGTGTGAGGGTTGAGGATTTTGGTACACATCACAGCTTTGCATCAATAGTTGAAGGCAAGTTGCCTGGGAAAACATTCGGGCTAAGGGCAGAACTCGATGCGCTACCGATTGCAGAGACCAGCGGTGTTGCTTTTGCTTCGGTTAATCCCAACGTAATGCATGCTTGCGGCCACGATATGCACATGGCTATTGCCATAGGTGTTACGTTAAGCCTTTATAGGCAAAGGGATAAATTAAAAGGACGTTTTATTGCAATATTTGAATCGGGTGAGGAGGTGTTGCCAGGCGGAGCGCAAGCTATAATTCAAACTAAGCTATACAATGAGCTTAAACCCGATGCCATGTTCGGCATTCATGTACTTCCAGAACTTGAAGTTGGGAAAATAGGTGTTTGCCCCGGAAAATACATGGCCTCGGGCGACGAGGTGTACATTACTGTAAAAGGGAAGGGAGGGCATGCTGCCCTGCCCCACCTGCTTATCGACCCAGTTACATGTGCCGCAGAAATTGTCCTTGGCTTGCAAACACTGGTTAGCCGAAAGGCTCCAACGCTTATACCTACCGTGCTATCGTTTGGCCGTATTGAGGCCAATGGCGCTACAAATATTATACCCGACAATGTTAGCATTTCCGGAACTTTCCGCACAATGGACGAGCAATGGCGCGAGAAGGCTCATAAACTTATACAACAAACCGCAACCGGAATAGCGGCTTCACATGGTGCAAAGTGCGAGGTTGAAATCCGAAAGGGATATCCATCAATATTCAACAACCCCGAGCTAACACAGCTTGTTAAGCAGACTGCTACTGAACTGCTTGGAAATGATAAAGTGGTTGACCTTGAGCCCCGCATGACCACCGACGATTTTGCATACTTCAGCAACCTTACACCATCGGTATTCATTAGGCTTGGTGCTGGTTTTCCTGGTTCTGATAATCCACAGCTTCATAGGCCCAACTTTAATCCCTCCGAGGGGGCCATTGGCATAGCCCATAGCTTGCTCACAAAAATTTTACTAACCCTAATGAAGTAGTTCTATGACTTTAGGTAGGAATTTTTTGTTAGCTCTGTTTTTTATCCTCTTACAAGTTAAAACGCTTTACTCACAATCGGAATTCAGCAAGGTAGAGACAGACTACTACACCAGTTTTATCAACTACTACCAGTCCGATGGAATATGCTCGTACGAATTTACTGATATTATCCAGGACGGAATGGGGCTGATGTGGTTTGCCACACAGGATGGACTAATGCGATTTGATGGTAACAATTTTAAAACCTACCGGGGAGGAAAAACAAAAGGTCAATTACCGCACAGCGTTGTAAGTTCACTTGCTCTGGATAAGCAGAAAAACCTTTGGGTTGGCACTAAAGGCGGACTATGTGTTTACCATCCAGAATCCGACACCTTTGAACGGGTTGATTCCCTATTTGGTAAACCGCTGCAGGGACACCGCTGGGTAAGTGATATCTATGTGGATAGTAAAGGAAGGTTATGGGTAGATAGGCACAATGGAACGCTCAACTGCATTGACTTTGACGCTAAAACTGTTGAAACCTTTCAGCACGAATATGTCTACAATGAAATATACTACTTCCACGCCATAACCGAACTTGGCGATGGTGTAATGCTGGGAGGTGGTTCTGCTCATCTTACCTGGTTAACCCGAAATCCCGATAAATGGAATACTTACCCTAGTGTTGAAACCATTATAAACAACGAAAAAATTACTATTGCAGGAACTGCAAATTTTTACGACGATGGCTCCGATTATATCTGGGTAGCAAACTTTGCCGATAATGCGTACCGAATCCACAAGAAAACCATGGAGCGAACCCCACTTCCCCTACCATCGGTTTACACCATTTGCCCTAACGGCGATGGAAAGGTATGGATGGGTGACTACCACTTTGGGGCTGTACTTTACAACCCATCGACAAACACGGCTACCCGCTACATTAGGTTGGAGGGTAATCCTCAATCGCTGGCAGGTAACATGATCCTGGTAATTTACCGCGATAATCAGGGGAACACATGGTTTGGCACCAACAATGGTTTATCGCTACTAACAACCTTTGCCCGAAAATCGACTCATCTCCGAAAAATTGCCGACGTTAACAGTCTGCCATCAAACCAAATTACCTGTATGTTGCCTGAATACCCAAAAGGTTTATGGTTGGGTACCCAAAACAAGGGACTCGTTTTCGTTGATTTTAACACCAAAAATGTTACGCGGTTCGGGTATTTTAACCAACCCGATAGCCTTGCATCAAACTGGGTTACATCCATTGCCAGAACAACCGATAACTCAATGCTTGTTACCCTTTGGAATGGATATGGTGGGGCGTTAAACCGGTTTTGGCCCGAAAAGAAACGATTTAAACGATACAATCCAGATGGCTACTACTGGTACTCCAACGTAATAACAACATCCGATGGCAAAGCGCTTTTTTCACCATGGGGAGGAGGAGTTAATGAATTTGACCCAAGAACCAATTGGGTAACATCTAGAATGTATTTCTTTAGTGAACATCTCTGCGCCAACGCTTCAGGAAATATCAATAAAATAAGTGCTTTCAACAACGGGTGGATTTTATTTGACGATGAAACAATATTAAATGTTTTAAACCCCGACACACTCACCCTGGTTCCTTTTAAACTTAGTAATGTAGATATTGGTATTCCTAAGCAAAAGCAGGTCACGTTCAATATTCAGGCAAAGAAAATGCTATTATTCAATAGCAACTTAATGATTTTAGGTAACGATAATAAAATATACCCTTTTAGCTTACCTACCCGTAAAATTGAGCCCCCGCTTCCATCGGATTTCATTTTTACAAATATTTTTGCCGATAATTATTTATATGCCCTAACCGATAGTGCATTATTCCGTTGGAACCAAGAGCGAGGGAGATTTGACCAGTTAACCTCTACCAAGCAATTTCCGGTAATAAAATCGATTGCCGATGGCAACGATACAGTTTTTCTTGGCACATCGGAAGGTGTATATGTAATGACAGAACATACTAAAACTCTCACCAAACTATTCGATGCCGATGTTCAGGCGATTACTTTCTACAAAGGATTTGCTTTGGGAGCAAGTAACAAGGGACTTTTGATGTTTAATGGCAAAGGATTAGTAAAAAGATACCTGAGCGAACAGAGTATAACCAACTTCACAATTGATAGTAGCGGAAATGTTTGGGCAACCAACTCGGAGGAGCTGTTCAGAATATCGCTTAAAACCAATAGCATTGAAACCATTGGGGCGTATCCACAAAGTAAGGATAGCTTGCCATCGGTTCAAGTGAAATCAATTGCTACCGACGCATTGGGCAATGTTTGGATTTTATCGGATGTTTGTATATCAAAATATCTACCTAAACAGAAACGATACGAGAGTTACTATGTTCCGGGAAAAAGCGCACTTCAGTCGAGCCTTGTTTACAGGATGTATGAGGACTCCAAAGGGTACATTTGGGTTGGATACACAAGGAATGGTGTAGGAGTCGATAGGATTGACCGAAGAACACATACCGTTGATCATTTCCCATACCTTCCCTACGATTCAACATCGTACCCAGCCACGAGTATGACCCACTGTATATTTGAAGATGCCAATGGAAATATGCTCTTTGGAACCGATGCTGGGTTAGCCATTCTTCAACCGGAAAGCAAGGCTTTTCGGATGATAGACACCCGACATGGGCTTCCATCATCAGTTGTTACTGCCATTTACCAGGATAGACTCGGGAATTACTGGATTGGAACCGATAAGGGCATTGCCCGTTTTAGCAAGAAGCTCAAAAGGGTCGACATAACAGGCAAAAACCTGAATTTCAGTGAGGGTTTAGTTACTGACATTGAACAATGGGGGTTCGACTCGTTAGTAGTGAGTGGTAACTTTGGCCTGTATATTTTTAATCCTTATGTACAAGGAAACGAAATACCCATGCAGGATATTAAAATTTTATCGTGCGAAACTGACTACGATACATTAACTCGCTTTCCTGCTAACAATTCAAAAATTTTTGTAAAAGCAAACCACAAATGGCTTAAAATCCATTTTACTGCATCGGACTACACTTCACCCGGAGCATTAGAGTACACATACTGGCTTCAGGGCTTTGAGGATTCTACAAGAGCCAAAAAAACTCATTCGCCTTTGGCTGAATACACAAATCTCCCCTATGGTAAATACACCTTCAAGGTTTACTATACCCGGCCCGACGGCACTAAATCAAAAAACGTTTTTGCAATCAATGTGGTTGTTGGAATGCCATTTTACCTTAGGCCATGGTTCTTCCTAATCTTTCTATTACTCTTAGCCTTATCGGTTTACATTCATGAAATACTCCGGGTTCGAAGAGTGAAAAGAAAAAAGGACGAACTTGAGCAAGCCGTAATGGAGAAAACAAAGGCGATTTTAGCACAAAACGAAGAGCTAAAAGCGCAAGCGGATCTGATTAAACAGCAAAGCAACAATTTAAAACTAAAAACATACCAGATAAACGAGAGCCTTGAGTTTTCAAAGTTACTGCAATCTAACTTAATGCCAAGCCCCGAGATTTTGTCAACCATTTTAGGTGAACACCTACTCTTTTATAAACCTAAGGATGTGGTAAGCGGCGATTTTTACTGGCTAAAAGGAAACTCCGATGAATTCATTATAGCTGTTGCCGATTGTACTGGTCATGGAGTACATGGTGGGTTTGTTAGCATGATGGATATAACACTTTTAAACGAGGTTTATACCCATTACAAAATTAATAATCCGGTTGAACTGATTATTGAAACCCACATTCACTTTAACCAGACCATTGGTGCCCAGCTACAGCTAAACGCTTCCAGCGCTCCCGTTGAAATGGATATTGCTGTATGCTATGTAAATAGAAAAAATAAAACCGCACTCTTCGCAAGCACTCATAACCCCCTGTATCACATTCAGAGGAATTTCGAAAATCCTGAGCTGAAAATTTACAAGTCGGGCGGCAAAGCAGTAGGAAACCGATGGTTCACGCCGAGCATTCCACTGGTTGAATTAAAACTAGAAAGTGGCGATATTTTAGTACTTACTACCGATGGCCTTTTCGATCAGCTATCGAAATCCGAAAAGAAGCGATTTGGTCGTAAACAGTTTGAAAGCATACTCCTGGAAAATGCCAATGGCAACCTTGATACAATCAACAAAAAGATTGAACAATGCTTTAATGACTGGCGAGGCGATAGCCAGCAAACCGATGATATTACAATAATTGGTTTTAGGATATAGCAAAAGAGCCCCCTTGTTGGAGGCTCTTAACTTTGGATGGATTCAGATATTCTTACACAAAAATTATTTGCGTTCCTTCGCCAGCTGCCAACTCGTAGAATTGGCCGATGGTGATTATATCCTTAACATGCTCGCTGAAATCGTCCTTCTTAAGGCCAAACATTTCAACAGCAAGCTTGCAGGCATATATCTCGCCACCGCCAGCGGTAATTAGCTCAAGAAACTCATCCACTGGAGGGATATCCAGCTTTTCCATTTGGCTCTTCATCATAGCCGAAACGCCAGCTTCAACTCCGGGAAGCATTCCCAGTATAGTTGGGAAGGGTAAACCGCCGGGCATTCGTAAACCCGGATTACCCACAGTAGCGGTGTGCAACCTCTTCATCTGCTTTTTGGTGATAGCATCGAGGCCGAAAAAGGTGAAAAACACCTTAGCCTCAATACCCTCCATAACTGCGCCGTTTGCCATAACCAAGGCTGCATAAACATCCTCCAGGTTTGCCTTGGCACATATTATCATCACCTTCTTAATGGGGTGATCCTGTGCATTTGCCATATTTAACTGTTTTTAGGGTTATACACAACTTGATGGTTTTGCAATTCCTGCAATACGGCTGGCCTTTTTCAGGGGTGCACCTGGAAAGAGTTCATAAAAACCTTTTGTATCAACCAACCCCGATTTGCCAATCGTGCGAATGGTGAGAGCTTCGCCCTTGAGGGTTTTCTCCCTAATGAACTCAATTACAGCAAAGTGCTTATCGGTAAGTTCTATACCTTCCTCCTTTGCTATTTCAACAGCAACCTCTTTTGTCCATTGATTTGGATCGGTCAGGTAACCATCGTCAGTTACGCTAACTGATTTGCCTGCATAAACTTTTTCTGCCATAGCTTTATTTGTTTTTGGTGATTAATTAATTTTTAGTTTTCCCAAGCTCGCCCATAACCCTTAACATAAACGAGAGAGTCCGACGAACTTCAGGTTTGCTTAGTTGACGGGCAATGCCAATCAACGATTTATTGTCAATCTTTTCGTCCATTTCCATGCTGGAAAGGGTTTGGGTTACCTCAGCCAAGGCATTCATTACCTTGGGTTGAGTTAAACTACGCAACATCAATCCTACTGCTGGCATGCTCTCACGAAGGCGAATAATGTCCTCCTCGGTAACATGCTCCTTGAACTCGGCAGCGAGTAGGCCTAACTGTCTAAAGTAGTCGAAGTATCCCTTCCTGTCTAGGTCATCCAGCGCCTTTGTAAAGGCAATACCGGCATCGTGAACCACAGGCCCAATATCGTGGAGGAAATCCATTAAGCTCTCAAGCATATCCATGAGCTCGCCAAAGGTCTTCACATTACGAAGCAATTTGAAAACCAAATACCGAACATCTTCCCCGTCAATCTTAATATTCTGAACGGCCAGCTCATCCACAGCGGTCTGGAAAGCGTCCTTTACTACAATGTTCAGATCCTCCACCAAATCCTCAACCACCTCGCTGCGCTGCTGCTGCTTGGCCAGCAACTCCAGCACAAGATCCATCTTGCGGTTAAGGTCGTCAATTTGTTGTTGCAAATTATTCTCCATGGCTAAACAGTTTTAAAGTTCCTTACCAGCCATAGTCATTTGCGATTCAAGCGGTAGCTCTTTACCTTTTAAGAGCAGATGCCAGTATATCCAACGGAACATAACCTTTCCGTAATGATTAATCCGGGTGTTTTTAAGTAAGCCAAACGGGCCAATACCGGGCAAGGGGTATGTTCCGGGAAGCGGCTCGGTTTCATAGTTAAAGTCAATCAGCGAACCCTTACCGAATCCTGTTTCGATGTAGCAGTTGGAGTGACCATCAAACTTGGCAATTAGGGGACGACCCTCAATGGCAGCCATAAGATTCTCGAATAGCACATCCGAAGCAAAGTGAACCACGGATCCGGCCTTTGATGTAGGGATGTTGCTGGCATCGCCAAGCACAAAAATATTCTCCCATTTCTCGGAACGTAGGGTGTACTTGTCGGTGGCAATGTAGTTCATGTCATCGCCCATACCGCTGCGAGCCACCCAATCGGCGCCCATGTTAACTGGGATTATGGTTAGCAGGTCAAATTTTACCTCCCGGCCATCGTATGAAATAATCTTTTTGTTTTCATCATCAACCCTTTCAAGGTAAAAGTCGGGTATGATTTGAATGTTTTTCTCCTTAAGGAGTTCCCCAAGCATTTTTGAAGATTTAGGCTTGGTAAAAGCACCTGAAAGGGGTGTGGTATAGTAAATGTTTACCTTATCGCGAATTCCTTTCTTCACAAAGAACTCATCGGCAAGGAATGCAAACTCAAGCGGTGCCACCGGACACTTAAAGGGCAATTCGGCAATATTGATTACCATATCGCCACCTTCCCAGGTTTTTAGGAAATTGCTTAAGGCAACTGCTCCCTCGTGGGTATAAAAGTCGAAAATACTCTTACGCCATTCCCTGCCAAGCAAACCGGGTGTCTCTGCGGGATTAATATGCGTACCTGTGGCAACTATTAAAAAATCGTATTCCAGAATTTGCCCGTTGGTTAAGTAAACTGTGCTCTTGTCGGGTTCAACACGGTCTATATCGTTTACAATAAACTTTACGCCGGCAGGAATAAAGCTAGCTTTAGGTTTAACCACGTCGTGCTTACTGTATATCCCAAAAGGTATAAAAAGGAAACCGGGCTGGTAGTAATGATTCGGGTCCTTATCCACCACAGTAATACTCCACTCATCGCGTTCCAAAACCTTGCGGAGCTTATTGGCCATAATGGTTCCACCTGTACCTGCTCCTAGAATCACAATTTTCTTCATATGTCAATTATTAAATTTTGCTTAATTGTTAAAATTTTATCAATTCAAAGTACGTAATTAGTAACAAAAGTTTTAGATTTACAGCTGTTGATAAAAATCAATTCTGATATATATCAATATATGTAGATATGAGCCAAAATTTTTGTCCGGGCAATATATGTGCTGAATGCGGTTTCCGTTCTTCGGTTTTTTCAAAACTGACCGATGAACAGCTCAATCAGCTTACCACAAATAAAACCTTCCACTTTGCCAAAAAGGGCGAAACAATAGCCAAGCAGGATAGCCCGATAAAAGGATTCATTTTCTTGCGTGTAGGGCTAGCAAAGCTAACCCGTGTAAACCCCGATGGACGTGAGCAAATCATAGGTATTGCCACTCCAAACGACTTCGTGGGCTTACTTAGCATTTTTTCCTCAAAAAACTACCAGTACAACATAATAGCCATTGAGGATTGCGAGTATTGCTGTGTTGACTACAACCTGGTTATTAACTTAATTAGCACCAATGGCGATTTTGCAAAAACACTTCTGGAAAAGATATCGCAGGTGGCCGATCTGATGATGGGAACCCGATTGGATTTGGAGCTTCGTCAGCTCCGTGGCAGGGTTGCCTTCATTATTTGCTACTTTGGGAATGAGGTTTACAAATCGCATAAATTTAGCCTTCCCATCTCCCGACGCGAGATTGCTGAACTAATTGATATGCGGGTTGAGAATGTTGTGAGGATTCTGTCGGAGTTTAGGCGCGATAACATTATTCGTATTGAGGGAACCACCATTGAAATTGTTGACCCCGAAAAGTTACGCTGGATAAAAATGCACGGTTAAGCTATAACCCTTTGATTTTTCGGGTCAGCTCTGTGGAAAAGACAAAATCGTTCAGCTCCTTATTATCACTATCAAGAATATTTTCCTTGCTACCCTCCCACCACTTTTTCCCATTGTGGATAAAAATTACTTTATCGCCAATACCCATAACCGAGTTCATATCGTGGGTATTTATGATGGTAGTAATATTAAACTCCTCAGTAATTTCCTTTATGAGCTGATCGATAACCACTGCTGTTTTAGGATCTAAACCCGAGTTAGGCTCGTCGCAAAAAAGAAATTCAGGGTTAAGAGCAATGGCACGAGCAATAGCTACTCGTTTCTTCATTCCTCCACTAATCTCAGCAGGGTAAAGGTGATTTGAATTGATAATATTGACACGGTTAAGGCAAAAGTTTACCCTATCGAGTTTTTCCTCGTGGCTCATGGTTGTGAACATGTCCAAGGGGAACATAACGTTTTCCTCCACAGTAGCGGAATCAAAAAGGGCTGAACCCTGAAAAAGCATACCAATTTTTTGGCGTATCTTTTTCCTGTCTCTAAAATTCAGATTGTCGAATCGGGTGTCGTTATAGTAGATTTCGCCGGAATCAACCTCATGCAGCCCAACAATACATTTTAGCAAAACGGTTTTACCCGATCCGCTCTGCCCAATAATCAGGTTGGTTTTCCCTTTCTCAAAGGTGGCGTTTATACCTTCTAAAACCAAACGCCCATCAAACGATTTATTTAGATTTTTAACGGTTATCACGAGAGTAAGAGTTGGGTTAGAATAAGGTTAAACAAAAGAATAAAAATACTACTCATAACAACGGCCTGGGTACTTGCCCTACCTACCTCCAGCGAGCCGCCTTGAACCCTATAACCATAAAAGGCAGAGATCGTGGTAATCAGAAAAGCAAATACTACTGTTTTAATAAGCGAATAGGTGATGTAATACGGAATAAAGGCGTACTGAACCCCATCGATATATTCCTGGGTTGAAACAACGCCCGTAAATACCCCTACCAACCATCCACCAGCAATCCCAACTATCATACTTAAAACGGTAAGGAAGGGGTTGAATAGAATTGTGGCAATAATCTTAGGAAGTATAAGAAAGCTTGCTGAGTTGATACCCATAATCTCCAGGGCATCAATCTGCTCCGTAACCTTCATTGTTCCTATTTCCGAAGCAATATTAGAGCCAACCTTTCCTGCCAGTATCAACCCAATAATTGTTGATGAGAACTCAAGCAGCATGCTATCGCGGGTACCAAGTCCTATAAGGTAATTAGGAATAAAAGGATTCTCCATGTTGTATGCGGTTTGAAGGGTAATTACAGCACCCATAAAAACCGAAATAATTGTAACTATACCAATTGACTGTAGCCCTAGCTTATCAATTTCCTTAATAGTTTGCTGAAGATAAACTTTACGTTTTTCGGGTTTTGAAAAAACCTTTTTCAGAAGGAGTATATACTCCCCAAACATATCAATTGCAAAAAGCAATTTCATAGGTGGTAATTTTATTTAAACAAACTGAAACTCCTCCAACAAAGTTAATGGTATATCCATAAATAAGTAGCATTTAGTTACTAATATTTCAGGCTATAACTCAAAATAATGTGCTTTGAACCATTTAACATATGATTCTCTGAAAAATTGAGCAACCTAGTAAATATTTGTTAAACTTTTCGGATTGTGATAATTACCCTGAAGCACATCGGGTTGCTCTCATACTTTAGGCAGTTTTTTTGTGCCAAAAAATGAACTACTTTTGCAATTTAATTTGTAAAAACAATGATTGAAAGGAAAAACCTATACTGTGTTATCATGGCAGGTGGCATTGGAAGTCGCTTTTGGCCGCTTAGCCGAGTTGATAAACCAAAGCAATTTATCGATATACTAGGCACTGGGAAATCGCTCCTACAGCAGACTTTTGATAGGATGAGCCGGGTTTGCCCCCGCGAAAATATACTGATTGTTACCAGTAGTGCATACAGTTCATTGGTTAACGAGCAAATACCCAATCTATCACCGGATCAGGTTTTACTTGAACCCCTAAGAAGAAACACAGCACCCTGCATTGCATATGCCACATACAAGATTAAGCAACAAAACCCAAACGCCATAGCCATTGTAGCTCCTAGCGATCATCTAATTCTCAATGAAGATATTTTTCTGGATACCATTTTAAAAGCCGCCGAATTTGCTTCGAACAGCAATGCTCTGATTACTCTGGGTATACGACCAAGTAGGCCTGAAACTGGTTACGGATATATACAGGTAGGTAAGCCTGTAAAGGAAGTCTCCTCGCTATTCAAGGTCAAAACATTTACCGAGAAACCAAACCTGGAGCTTGCACAAAAGTTTTTGGAAAGCGGTGAGTTTTACTGGAATTCAGGCTTGTTTATTTGGAGCATTGCTTCCATTTCAGCGGCACTCGAAAGCCACCTACCTGAGGTAAACAGCTTATTTAAGGAGTTACTACCCATTTATGGTACCGAAAAAGAAACCGAAACAATTGGTACAGCATACTCCGAGTGCAGGAATATTTCCATTGACTATGGAGTTATGGAAAAAGCTGATAATGTTTACGTTTTTTGTTCCGAGTTCGGATGGTCCGATTTGGGAACTTGGGGCTCTCTATACACTCACCTACCCCACGACCCAAATGGAAATGCAGCCATTGCCCAGCAGCTTATGCTTTACCAAACCAGCAATTCCATTTTCAATATCCCAAAAAATAAGCTTGCAGTTATTCAGGGTTTGGACGACTATATTGTGGTTGATACCAAGGACGTTCTGCTTATATGCAAAAGGCAGGATGAGCAGCAGATACGAAATTTTGTGAACGATGTTTTAATGAACAATAAGGATTTTGCTTAAACCAATACTTGTTTGCATACGAAAAAGGCCGTAGGGAAAACCCACGGCCTTAAGTATTTTAGATAATATCCCTAGTACTCCCACAAATCGTGCTCAAAGTTGAAGAGTTCAGTTTTAATCCTTTCGGACTCAAGTAATGTTTGCAAACCAGTGAAAGTGTACTCGTAAATTGCCCTGTTATCCCATACGTTCGATATTCTTATAATGTATGAATCAAAATTACGTTTCCAGAAAAGGTCGTCGTACGTTATTCGCTGAGCATCGTTAAAGTTGTTATAGGCATCGGTATTAGCCAATACACTTCTGGCTTCAGGGAAATAAATCCAAAACGTTTGAATTCTGCTTAGGGTTCCTTCTTGTTCCTCATCACTTCCTGTTTTGCGGTAATCCATACGGTGAAGAATGGGACAAATTCCAATAATACGAACCTCCATAACCGAGCGTTGCTTGTCAAAGAACCAATCCTCCTTAACTAAGAGCTCCTTTACATCGCCCCAGCGAATTTGACCTTTTACTATTACCTTTACCTCCTGTCCGTTCTCATCGAGCTGAGTTTGTTCCCTATCTTCAGCGCCAAGCTGTTTAACAACTTGCTCATAGGATAAACGGGTAGTAAACTCGTCATCTATGGGGTCGTAAGCATTAATTTCATTATACTTGATAGCTCTAACTAATCGCTGAACTAGACTTTCCCTATCCTGCATCAGTTCAGTAGGGTAGTAAAGCGGATAGTTCATCTTTTGCCTTAGGTCAATAATTCTCCAAACACGTTTTGACCATAAAACATCCGATTCTCTAACAAATTGATAGGGAATAGGAACACGGGCGGGTGTTGTTTCACGGGTGTAAAAGCCATCGCGTTCTAAACTCTCTTTTCTGTCCTGAGCATTTGATGCAAAGGATGTTAACAATATTACGACAGAGAACAGTATAATCCTTTTCATGGCAGTATATTATCTTATCTTTAATACCAAATCGTTCAATTCAACCACATCGCCACTGGGCCCAACTGCCTTAACATCTGTTATGGCAATCTGGCTTCCAGAACGAATAGATGCTATAATACGCTTTTGTTCATCGGTAAAACGTGAACTAGTTGACTCCTTTTCCTGAAGGAAACCGCCCACAGTAGCAGAGAGTTTGAAACTAACCACTTTGAATTTCAGGTCAAAGTCAAAGTCCTGAGGCATCTCAGCCACAACCCCAAGCGAGGCTTCAAGTTCGTTTTTGTTAACAACCTTGCCAGTTACGCCAAGAACCTTTGGCGTTGGGGGAGGAACTTTCTTTACCCTAAAGGTCTTTGTTCCCATCGTAACTTTTCGCTTGCCTTCAGTTTCAGCAAAAACTGAAATTTCAACAGTAGGTGCACCTGCTCCTGGTTGGGCTATGTAACTTCCCATTCCAACAGGCTTGATGCTACCACGGCTAATAGTGGCCGACACCTTATCGGGGGCAAATCCTGGAACTGAAATATCTATGGGGTTTTCAACACCCAGGTAAAGCACATTCATCTTGGTTGGAGCAATAACCACGTTGGGTGGCATTACTGTATAGGAATGCTTGAATGGACGGCGTACTATTGTGCCATCGGGGGCTTTCATCTCAATTAAGCCTTGCCAGTTTACAACACCAGTTGATGAGGCTTTACGGGTTAACACGGCTCTACCGGTTTTGTTTACTGGTACTTCCTCCGTATTTCCAATAGGACGGTAGTCATATCCATTTATTGCACTATTGAAAACCGAGTCGTAACGACAAAGGTAAACTTTGGGTACCTGAGTGGTATCGGAAGCGGCAAGGAAAATCTCTGCACGGAACTCGCTACCCTGGAAAATAATGTTAGAGTTAGGGATTACTGTGGCTGAAAGCTTATTAAATTTAAACTCTGCCGCACCAATGCTACCCATCAGATAGTTAATAATTTCAGCTTCAACGTTAAGAATATCAACCTGAACCTTTGTAAGCTGGGGTATTACAGCAATTAAAGGAATATGCTCAAATCGTGCGCTCTCCCAGGTGTTGTGTGTACCATCTTCCTTTACTGGGGGATCGTCAGTATTAAGAATTTTCTTGATAGATTCAACAAGTTCCGGAGCCTTATCCTTGTCAATTATGCTAACTATATACTCCCTGAATTCTTCTAATTTTTGTTTTAAGACCTTTGCCTTGCCATTACCCTCAAACCCTATCAGGATGGTAGCAGCTTTATCAAGGTCGCTTTTACCCTGAATGAGTTCAGCAATAATTTCACCATTCTGGATTGCTGGGGTTTCCTCACCCTCCGATGCTTTTACCACCTCTATTTTAAGGTCCTGAACGTACTGTAGAATTTCAGTGGCTTTCTTTTGAATTTCGTCGGCTTTTTGTTTATAGGGCCCAACCTTTACAGGATTTATGCTGTAAGCAGCAGCAAATTCATCGTAAAGTTTCTTGTTTTTAAGCCGGTAACTTTCTGTAGTTCTTGATAGGCCATTGTCGACTAAAACAAAAGCTTCAAGAACCTCAGACGATACATTAAGCGCAAGCATAGCTGTCAGCACGAGGTACATCATGCCGATCATCTTTTGCCTGGGAGTCTCTTTTCCGTGTGCCATAAAGCTATCTTAAGCTGTAATATGCAAAACTGCTACTTTCCGTTTGATAGGGCATTGATTGCCGTTAGCATGTTGCCGTAAACATTATTGAGAGCAGCCACATTGCTATTCAACTTCTCAACTGCCAACCTGAACTTCTCAGTCTCTTCAATAGTGAAGTTAAGTTTCTTTACCATTCCATCAACCCCCTGGTAAACCTTTTCGGCTTCCTTAAGCCTTTGGGTGGTTTCCTGCAGATGAAGTTCATGCGCTGCATTTAGTGCAGCCATATTCTTGTTCAGGCGCTCAAGCTGTTCCTTATAGCTTGTACTTCCGTTAGTAATAACATTTCCGTTAAGCTGCATTGCTTCAGCTAACTGCTGGTAGGTTGTAGCAACCTGCGATGCTGTTTGCTTGTAGGTGTTTGCAAGTCCATCGGCTGAGACTTTTAGATTATCGGCAACCGATTCGGCGGAACCAACTATTCGTTCGCTAACCTTTTGTCCAGCATTGGTAAGTTCAGCCTCCAGGTTCTTTACTGATTGGTTAACACCATCCATGAAGTTTTTGCCACTTTCGGACATTACACCTGCAGCCTGCTGTATGTTTTGGTTTAAAACATTTATTGACTCATTGAGTGCTTGTCCGCTCTGAGAGTAATTTTGGGTAAAAGTACCAACACTCTCCGATGCTTTTGTCAATTTTTCGTTGAACTCCTTAACAACTGTTGCTGAATTGGTAATGTCAGCAATTTTGCTCGATGCATCACCCAGCTTGTTAAGCCCAGCGCTAACCTTATCGAAAAGAGCAGGACTAATCTCTGCGTTTTCAAGCATCTTGTTGAACTTTTCGGTAAAGATTAGTGCACCGGGAACTCCTACAGCAGCTGGTTGTGAAGCTGGTGCTGCGGATGCAGGAGCGGCTGCAGCAACTCCAGCAGACCCTGCGGGCAAGGATGCCAGCACAGAAGTAATAATTTGTTGAACATCCTCAGCAGAAAGGCCTTGGTTCCTGGAGCGGCGGTATCCTGAAATTTCCTCTTCATCGGACATTCCGGTTAATTCAGGATATACTAGAGTCCAGTCTACCTCTTCGTGAATTGGCTCAAAAGCGGAGAAGAAGAATATTATTGATTCCGTACCCATACCTAGGAAAAGCATGGTACCAGCACCTTTCAGGTGAAGAATTTTGAAAAGTGCACCAAGAATTACCACAGAAGCACCCCATCCGTAAAGATACTTCATGAAGGTTTTCCATTTCTTGGATGTTACAATTTCTTCTATGCTGATCTTCATAACTGTAATGTTTTCAATTAGTAAAATTCATCACTTCTACTTAGCTCCGAGGTACGAACGAACGCAACGGAAACCAATATAAGACTTGGCTGAGTCCTGATACTCGTAGGTACGTGAACCAACCTGAAGGAAGAAGCTAATATCTTTCCACGAACCGCCACGAACCACCTTACGTTTTAGCGCTGGTAGATCGGATGGTTTAGTGTTGTACTTATAATCGGGGTTCATATCGTGCATAAAAGAGTATGCACTTTCATCGTAGGCGTTGGCTGTCCACTCAGCAACGTTTCCAGCCATATCGTATAGTCCATAATCATTTGGTTCATAAGTGCCAACGGGGATTGGTATTAAACCACCGTCGTCAACATAGTTACCACGGAGGGGTTTGAAGTTGGCCAGGAAGCATCCCTCCATGTTACGGGTGTAGGGACCGCCCCAAGGATACATACTGTGGTTCAAATTACCACGGGCAGCATACTCCCATTCAGCTTCGGTAGGCAAGCGGTAATCCTGAATGGTAATACCTTCAGGGGCAAGAAACTTATTGAGTGTTTGGGTCCTCCAAATACAGAAGGCTGTTGCCTGTTTCCATGTAACGCCAACAACAGGGTAATTGTCGAATGCAGGATGCCAGAAGTAACTATTGGTGTAAGGTTCATTGAACGCATAGGTAAAATCGGCTACCCAACAAAGAGTATCGGGGTAAACGTTTACCTTATCGCGCATGATAAAGCTCTGGCGGTTATCAACCTTAACCTTCTCTCCTAGGCTGTTTATAACCTCACCCTGGTCGTAACTGAGGGTTTCGTAGTTATAGCGGTTGCGTTTTTGAGCTGCTTGCTTAATATCAATCCAGTAATACTCGAAGAATAGTTTACGGGTATCAACCTCTTTCCGTCCAAAGAATTCATCCTCCTTGGAATAGTATAGGGCATTGAGGGCTTCGCGTTGCTCCTCATCTTCCATATCAATTGGAACTTCCCAGTTGAGAACAGGAGGATCCAGAGGGTTACCGAACTGGTCCTCTGTGATTAGGAACTCATCGTTTATTTCACCAAGTAGGCGACGTGCAATGGAGTCGCGAACATAGTAAACAAACTGCCGGTACTGGTTATTAGTAATTTCAGTTTGATCCATCCAGAAAGCATCAACCGAGACCGTTTTGGTAGGAGCATTAATTGCCCAGGCAACATCCTGATCATTGCTACCCAGAGTAAATGAACCCATGGGAATGAACACCATTCCCAGCGGTGTTGGCTCGGAGAAGCTTCTACGTCCTGGAACACCCGTTAACTCGCCAGTATTACCAGGTCCACAACCATAAAGTAGGGACGCCAAAATACCTATGGAGAGAAATTTTTTCATAAGGCATCGTTTATTAAGCAAATAACGTAATTTTTTTCGTTCAATTGTAAAAATATGTTACAAAAATCTCAAACTTTTATACTGTTGGGGTGGCTTTTCCTTATTTAGCTGGAAGTTATACCCCATGTAAAACTCGTGAGAACCGTTGTTGTACTTACTAATTTTACTGGTACTAAATTCATAAGCATACCCAAACTTAATACCATTAAAAAGTTCAAAACCAACCAAGCCAGTAATCGCCTCGCCCACACGGTAAGAAACGCCACCCCATACCTTTTTATTGTACCGAACAATTGTATTAAGCGATAATTTACTCGATTTTAAATCGCTGTGAACAATTACTGAAGGCTCAAACTGCCATGTGGGGTTTGGAAAATTAACAATATATCCACCAGTTAAGTAGTACTGACGGGTATACCGTGCAGGTAATGCTGCTTTATTAGTTTTGGTTTCGTTCAGGTGTAGCGCTGAGAACCCAAAAAACATGTATTCCGTACTGTAGTATAACCCTGCGCTAAGGTCAAAGTTGATTGAACTTTCCTTTTGATCAGGAATTGCCTCATCGCCACCACCAACGGGGTAATTCCATTTTGGGTCGAGCTTATTATTTACAAACCCAGCACCAACCCCAAATCCTAAATCGCCATTAATCAATTTAAATTTAAAACGGGCAGCATAGGCAATGTTAATGCCAAGGTCATTATTAAATCCATAGCTATCGTTCAGGATACTTAACCCAACACCGCTCTTGAATCCGAAGGGCGATATTGGAGCATTTATGCCTAACGCATTGCTTAAGGGTGCACCATCGCCAAAACCTGCCCACTGGATGCGGCTGATGGCCCCAACCCCTATCATGTTGTTCTGACTTCCAGCGTATCCTGGATTTATAGTTAACGGGTTAAAGAGTATTTGATTGAACTGAGGGTCTTGCTGTCCGAAAGCATGGGACGACAGCAAAACGCTTAGTGTAGTGGCAAATACAAGGTTTCCAAATACTCTCATTGGTAGCTTTTAAAAATTAGTTTGCCTATATGAACCGAAAAGTAAAGTAAGTAAAAATTTTAAATTCATACAAATTTATTAACAAAATATGTTAACAAAAGTAACAGTAATGCTTTATACCTGCTTTTGCCTGTAGGGGTTACCTTTTAAGCAGATTTTTTTTTGAACGTTCCAAAATATTGGATTTAGTATTGAAAAATGTAAACCAATGAGTTCCTGGTTAAATTAGATTTTTTGAGCTTTTTGATACCAACGCAACCAACGTTGAGGGATCTCGCCATTACTTGCCTGTGAATAATCCGATGCATTGCACCGCACTAATAATTTTCCTCGCAAAAGTTTCTTTTTACTATTTACAGGTAACTCAAACCACCAATTCTCGGAAAGTTCACTTCTAAAAAAGATCATTTCAACATTTTGAACCTCGGTACTTACTACATACTTTTTATTATGGGGTAAGTTTTTAATGGGATTTTCAACCCTGCGATGGGAAACACCCTCAATATAGTGCCAAAGTACCTGTGCGGCAAGCATAATTGTTTGTTCGGGGACATTAGCTTTTAATCCGCAAATTCCAAGAAATTTACTACTCTGTCCAATGCCGGCATAACGGGAAAGCATACAAATCTCCTCAGCATAGAGTCCATTGGGATTATCAAATGCTTTTCCAGGGGCATCGGAAGCGCGAATGGCTGCCATATCAATGCTAACCAGACTTGCATCGGACAGTGTGGGTTCTGCCTCACGGATATTTCCGCGCAGGTTGCCTAACCTGATATAATCATGCTTACGGCGCAAAACCTTTTGTAGGATGTGCTGTGGAGTAAAGTATCCCTGAATGCCAATAAAACTTAAATCGAGCAACTTCTCGTAGGGCTCATCAATCAATGTGTTAACAAAGTTATCCTGATGAAAATCGTTGTTGTTTCCATCCCAATCAATTTTACTATCAATAATGGCCATTCGGATGAAGCTCTGACTTTGCTTCCAACCAGTATAAGCCTTTGATAGGAATTCCTGTGAGCCACCTAAAAGAATGAGATGCGCCTTTGATTCGGCAATAATTGCCGAAATTGACTCCACAACTTGATACTGCTGGGCTAACGTAAGAGTTGCAGAAATATTACCAGCATCAAACACTTTCCCCTTTGAGTAATGAATGGAGCTAAGCCCCCAAAGCATTTGACGAATATCGTTGGATACGGACTGTGAATCCAACGACTCTATACCTACAATAAAGATATCGCCAGGGCGGATTGGGGAATCGGGGTGGTCATGTAGGTTTATCACCTGGTTGCCAAAACAATACTTTTTTTCAGCAAAAGGGTAAAATCCCGTTACATCGGAAGGAACTAGGTATGCTGTAAGCTCATTTGCTAGCATATGGTACTCTATTTCTTTTTAGTGGTTTTTGTAGTTTTCTTGCCCGTAGTTTCCTTCTTTTCAGATTCTTCAATTATTTTGAGGCAGTCGTGGTAGGTTAACTCCGATGCGTTAGTCCCTTTGGGAATTTTATAGTTACTTTTTGCCTTTGAGATATATGGCCCCCAACGACCATTAAGAACCATAAGTTCGGGGTCCTCAGTAAAAGTCTTGATTACCCTTTGTTTTTCTTTCAACCTACCCTCTTCAATAATTTCAATGGCTCTAGTTAAATCGATAGCTAAAGGGTTATCATCCTTTTTGAGGGAGTAAAATTTCCCCTCGTGCCGAACGTATGGGCCAAACCGGCCAACTGCAACCACCACCTCTTTACCCTCAAAGCTACCAAGTGTACGCGGGAGTTTAAATAAGGACAAAGCCTCCTCAAGGGTTATTGTTGAAACCAATTGCCCCTTTAGCAAGCTTGCATACTGAGGTTTTTCCTTACTATTGGGGTCGTTATCGCCAAGCTGAACAACAGGGCCATACCGGCCAATCCGAACGCTAACAGTTTTTCCAGTTGCCGGGTCGGTTCCTAAAACCCTCTCCCCTTTGGTGTAATCCGACTCCTTTTCGGTTTTCTTAACGGTATCGTGGAACGGCTTATAGAACTCATCAATCATTTTGGTCCATTCCATCTTCCCCATCGCAATCTCATCGAACTTCTCCTCAACCTGGGCAGTGAAGTTATAGTTAACAATATTGGGAAAGTACTCCACCAGAAAATCGTTAACCACAATTCCTATATCGCTGGGAAAAAGCTTTGCCTTTTCAGCTCCAGTAACCTCAACCTTTTGGGTTTGGGTAATTTTACCCTGTTTAAGGGTAATGCTTTGGTATGGACGTTCAACCCCTGGCCTATCCTCCTTAATCACGTAACCTCTGGCAATTATAGTTGAAATGGTAGGAGCATAGGTTGAAGGCCGTCCAATTCCAAGCTCTTCAAGTTTCTTTACCAAACTAGCCTCAGTATACCTAGCAGGACGTTGTGTGAATCGTTCCAGGGCGTTAATCTGCTTAGGTTGTAGGGCTTGGCCAACCTTTACAAGAGGTAAAAGATCCCTGCTTGCCTCCTCGCTATCATCGTCCGATGATTCGCTGTAAGCTTTAAGGAAACCATCGAAAATGATAACCTCGCCAGAGGCAACAAATTGGTACTTTGACCCGGAAACCTCAATGGTTATGGTGGTGCGCTCAAGTTGAGCATCGCTCATTTGCGAGGCAAGTGTTCGTTTCCTGATCAAATCGTACAGCTTTTGCTCTGCAGTAGTTCCAGGTACCTTTTCCTTATCGATATATGTGGGTCGGATTGCCTCATGTGCTTCCTGTGCTCCCTTGGTTTTGGTTTTGTACTGGCGGGTATGTGAGTATTTTTCGCCGAACTCCTTAAGTACTACCTCGCGGGAGGTGGCTAAGGCCAGGTCGGAAAGGTTTACTGAGTCGGTACGCATGTAGGTAATG
The DNA here is from genome assembly GCF_037481895.1 of Tenuifilum sp. Lineage (NCBI taxonomy): Bacteria > Pseudomonadati > Bacteroidota > Bacteroidia > Bacteroidales > Tenuifilaceae > Tenuifilum > Tenuifilum sp. Next base: position 46,382 of record NZ_JBBFKU010000008.1, on the reverse strand, counting down.
TAACCGGCCTCATAGAGTTTCTGGGCAAGGGTCATGGTTTGGGAAACCGAAAAGCCGTATTTACGGCTAGCTTCCTGCTGAAGCGTTGATGTGGTAAATGGAGGAGGCGGCGATTTCTTGGCAGGTTTTTTAACTACATCGAGTACTTTAAAAGTTGCATCCTTACAATGCTCCAGGAATTTTCTTGCCTCATCAATGGTGTTTAACTTATCCGATAGCTCTGCTTTAAAGGGAGTTTGGGCATCGAAATCGGCAATAACCTTATAGAATGAAGTGCTCTTAAAATTGATGATTTCCCTCTCACGCTCCACAATGAGCCTAAGTGCAACCGATTGTACACGGCCTGCCGAGAGTGCAGGTTTTACCTTTTTCCAAAGTATAGGCGATATCTCAAACCCTACCAGTCTATCCAAAACCCTACGCGCTTGCTGGGAGTTGACAAGGTTCTCGTCAATGGAACGGGGGTTTTGAATGGCCTGCTGAATGGCGTTCTTGGTGATTTCATGAAAAACTATGCGTTTAGTTTTTTTAGGATCGAGCTTAAGCACCTCGGCCAGATGCCAGGCAATGGCTTCCCCTTCACGGTCTTCATCGGAGGCTAGCCATACCGTTTGGGCCTGTTCTGCAGCCTTTTTCAGCTCATCAACCACCTTTTTCTTATCGTCGCTAACTATGTACTGTGGCTTATAGTTCTTTTTTAAATCAACACCAAGCTTGTTCTTTGACAGGTCGCGTATATGGCCAAAACTCGACTTTACAACAAAATCTTTCCCCAAAAACTTTTCTATAGTTTTAGCTTTGGCGGGCGACTCTACTATAACCAGGTTAGGTATCATACCTTATATATATTACGTTAGGTTGGCACAAAGTAAAGAAATTGATACGGTTTGAACAAAATTATGTTAGTGAATTGAACTTTAAATTTTTCATTAACTGTTAGTTTACTAGTTGAATTTATTGTGTTTACATTATCTCCATAAAAAAGTTGTACAATTTTGCATTCATATTTTACTAACTTTACGCCGAATTGCTATATGTTTGACTGACACAAACCGAAACCCATAAAGTTCCCGATTATATTGAACTAAAGGTTAATCGCCTAAAAAAATTATCATTATTAACTCAAAATATTTTGTAAGGATGAAACTAAACGATCCTACAACGATTAAAAAATTCAAAACCTGGTTTTGGGGAGCATTGGCATTCGGCTTCCTTTTTGTTGTTACAATATTTATCCTGATTGGGTTGGAGTTCTTTGGACCATTGCCAACCTTTAGGGAACTCGAAAACCCCAAAAGCAACGTAGCCTCGGAGGTAATATCCGAGGATAACATAGTACTAGGCAACATTTACAAGGAATACCGAAGTTTTGTTGATTACAATGAGATTTCGCCCAATGTGATTAATGCACTGATTGCCACTGAAGATGTACGATTCCATAACCATAGCGGTATCGACTTTAAGGGGCTAGGTCGCGTAATGTTCAAAACCGTTCTTTTTGCCCAACGCTCAGCCGGAGGGGGTAGTACCATTACCCAACAGCTTGCCAAAAACCTTTTCCCTCGTGATATTTCGAGTAAACAGAACGTATTTGTAAGAACAGCCAAACTGGTAATAACCAAATTTAAGGAGTGGATAACTGCTGTAAAACTAGAGCGAAACTACACCAAGAAGGAGATTGCTGCCATGTACCTTAACGTGGTGGAGTTTGGCAGTAACTCGTTTGGCATTAAAGCAGCGGCTAAAACATTTTTTGATACAACTCCCGACTCACTAACCATTGATCAGGCTGCCCTACTTGTGGGTGTGGTTAATGCACCTACCCGGTACAGCCCAGTGCGCAACCCAGAAAATGCAAAACAACGCAGAAATGTTGTGCTTGGGCAAATGCTTAAATACGGTTACATAAATCAAGAGCAGTTCGATTCCATATCAAAACTGCCCATTGTACTTAAATATCAAGCACAGGACCATAACCAGGGAACTGCTACCTACTTCAGGGAGATGTTGCGATTGTTCATGACTGCATCAAAGCCCAATCCCAAGCGCTACTGGTCACAGCAGCTTTATAGGGAAGATTCCCTGCTTTGGGAAACTAATCCCCTTTACGGATGGTGCAATAAGAACACCAAGCCCGATGGCACACCCTACAATGTTTACACTGATGGGCTGAAGATATACACCACCGTTAACTCGCGCATGCAAAGGTATGCCGAAGAGGCGCTTGCCGAGCATCTTAAAAACGACCTCCAACCGGCGCTTGATAAGGAGATTAAGGCTCGCGGAGGAAAAATCTTTTACGATATTACTCCCGAACAGGCCGATCATATAATTTACCTTGCAATGCGGCAAACGCAAAGGTATAGGGGTCTTGTTGCCTCAGGTGCTTCGCGCGATAGCATAATGGATAACTTTAATGAGAAAATACCCATGCGGGTGTTTTCATGGAAAGGCGAGCGCGATACCGTTATGTCGCCCCTAGACTCCATAAGGTACTACAAGCGATTCCTGCGTTCAAGTTTTATGGCAATGGATCCGCATAACGGTCATGTAAAAGCCTACGTTGGTGGCCCTGATTTTAAGCACTTTAAGTATGACATGGTACGGCAGGGGAAACGACAGGTTGGTTCAACCATCAAACCATTCCTTTATACCTTAGCCATGCAGGAAGGATATTCGCCCTGCACCAAGGTACCCAATGTTACACAAACCTTTGTGGTGGGCGATACCATTTGGGCGCCCAAAAACTCGGGTAGCACCAAGTACGATGGCCAAATGGTCACACTAAAATGGGGCTTATCCAACTCGGTTAACAACATCTCTGCATGGATCATGAAGCAGTTTGCACCAAGCGCTGTGGTGGAAATGATTCATCAACTTGGTATAAAGAGCTACATTGAACCTGTTCCCTCAATAATACTTGGCACATTTGAGTTCAGCCTTTATGAAATGGTAGGTGCATATGGAACTTATGTGAATAAAGGTGTTCAGGTGGAACCAATATTTGTAACGCGCATTGAGGATAAAAACGGGAATGTACTGGCAACCTTTAACACCAAGAAAAACGAAGCCATAAGTGAGCAAACAGCATACCTCATGATAAACCTGCTTGAAAGTGTAGTAAACCAGGGTACAGGGGTTCGCTTGCGGTTGAAGTATCAGCTGCCCGGAAAGATTGGTGGAAAAACCGGAACAACCCAGCATCACTCTGACGGTTGGTTTATGGGCGTAACCCCAAATCTTGTTGCAGGAGTTTGGACGGGTGCCGAGGACCGTTCGGTTCACTTCCAGAACCTCGCCTTAGGACAGGGGGCTAACATGGCTCTCCCTATATTTGGGTTGTTTATGCAAAAGGTTTATGCTGACCCCTCGCTAGGTATATCGTCCAACGACGATTGGCAAAGACCAATACTGCCGGGCAATATAAGCATTAACTGTGAAAATGAAACTAATTACGAAATAAACGAAATAGAAATCTACTAAAGCGATTTCCCTGGAATTGCATCGATAAGCAGCTGCGTATATACACTTTGGGGCCTGCTAAATATCTCCTCGGCAGGTCCTTGTTCTTCGATACTGCCTCTATTTAAAACTATTACCCTTGAACAAATACTCCGCACTACCGATAAGTCGTGGGAAATAAAAAGGTAGGTTAACCCCATTCCCTTTTTTAGCTCCTGAAGTAAATCAAGCATCTGGGCCTGAGTTGATACATCAAGCGCTGAAAGGATCTCATCGCAAACCAAAATTTTTGGTTTAAGAACCAGTGCACGAGCAATAACAATCCTTTGCCTTTGTCCCCCGGAGAACTCGTGAGGGTAGCGATTAATACTGTCAGCTGGCAAGCTAACCATTTGAAGTAATTCCTCAACCGCCTTCCGTGCCTCCCTTTTACCTCCTAAACCATGATAGATAAAAGGCTCCATTAGGGCCTGGCCTATGGTTAGCCTCGGATTTAGCGATGAGTATGGGTCCTGAAAAATTAGCTGAACCTCGCGTCGAAAATTAAGCAGATTGCTCCCTTTTAGGCTGCTCAATGGTTTCCCATTGTATTCAATGGTTCCGCTTTGGGTTTCGATTAATTTTAGCAAAGTACGACCAAGGGTACTTTTACCAGAACCCGACTCGCCCACCAGACCTAATGTTTCGCCTTTAAATAAAGTAAATGAAACATTGCTAATTGCCTTAAAGCCCCTTTTAAACCAGCTATTGCTACCGTATTCTACATTGATTGAATTTACACGGAAAATGGGTTCAGGCTCATTTGTGACACCAGCTGTTGCATTAATAGGTTGATTTATCCGTTTACGGAACTCAATAAGCCGACGGGTGTATGGATGTGTAGGATTGTTAAAAATTTCGGTTACAGTACCCTGCTCAACAATTTGTCCTTGCTGCATAACCATAATTCTATCGGCAACCTCAGCAACTACTGACAAATCATGAGTGATGAAGATAATGCCTATTTGATGCCTTTGGCGAATATCCTTCAGTAGCTGTAAGATGCTCTTTTGAACGGTAACGTCGAGTGCGGTGGTTGGCTCGTCGGCAATAAGGATACGGGGGTTACCCGCAAGTGCCATGGCTATCATAACCCTTTGCTTTTGACCTCCGCTAAGCTGGTGCGGATAGCTGCTATAAACCTTAGCAGGATCGGTTAATTGCATTTCCGCAAGCAACTGTAAGCATCGCTCTTTAGCCTTTGCACCCCTAAGATTGGTATGTAGCTCAACAGCCTCCGATATTTGCTTACCACATATCATGGAAGGGTTAAGGCTGGTTTGGGGTTCCTGAAAAATCATTGCAATGCCTTGTCCCCTGATTTGCCGATGCGTTTTACTATCAACTTTTAGTAGATCGACCTGTCCATTTTCAGTGCTAAAAAGCGCTGAACCACCTTCCACTTTTGCATTGGGTGGCAGCAGCCCCATAAGGGCTAACGATGTTACCGATTTTCCCGATCCCGATTCGCCAACAAATCCAAGTATTTCGCCGGGCATCAAGCTAAAGTTTATCCCTGAAACTACCGGATTGCCAGAAAACGATACTGTGAGATCAGATATCTTTAGCATCAGATATCAACATTAAAATTGTTGGACTCAATGGCCTCGGCCATCAGGTAGCCATGTGCAGTTGCATAGATTATGGAACGGGTTGCCCCTGAGCAATCGCCAATAAATTTCAACCTTGCCGAAACCTGGTTATTTAGCCTATTGGAGTAGAACTTTATTTCGGGAGCATATACCAGATTGTCGTTATTGGCCACCCCGGGAATGACCGTGTTAAGATTTTCAATGAAATCAATTATACTCTCAATGATCCTACGTGGGAATGCAAGGTTTATATCACCCAAAATGTATTTTTCGGGCTCAAGGGTTGGATGAACCCTGTAAAGGTTTTTAGTGCGTTTGGATTCCTTAAAGTGGCTGTAGGTTTGTAGTATTACTTTCCCCTCACCCGCCAAAAGGTTCGATAGCTTAGCAATGTAAGAGCCATAGCCAATGGGATCGTTGAACGGTTCGGTTAGCACAAGCGATGCCAGAATGGCAAAGTTGGTATTCCCGCTCTTTTCGCGCATCTTGGCATGACCGTTAACCGTGGTGAAATCGCCATAGTTCTCAGTAACCACAAACCCCGATGGGTTGTTGCAGAACGTACGAACCATGTAACCGGTACGGCTTTTATATTTCACCTTGAATTCATACATCTCACGGTTTATTTCATCCACAATGTGATTGGGTAACTCGTAGCGAATACCCAAATCAACCTTAGTATTATTCTTTATAAGCTGTGGATATTCCGAGATGGTTCTATTAATCAGCTTGTGCCCACTCCTACCAACCGCTATAACCGCCATATCGAACCGATCGGTTCCGTTAACTATTACACCATCAGGTTGCTCTTTTACCTCAGTTACCTCAGTGCTAAAATGAAAGTGTATATTGGCTGATTTGCAAAATTGCTCGTAGATATTGAAGAGAACCTCCTTGAGCTGATCGGTTCCAATGTGGAAGAATTGCGATGATATGGGTAGAAATCCTTTTTCGTAGAATTTACGGTAGTAATCCTCCGATGCGAATGAGTTGCCGGTTTCAACCTCACGCTTATCCGTAAAATTGATGTAGTACTCAACAAACCTACGTTGCAGCAAGGGATCAATATAAATTTCACCTCCCATCTCGGTTGATACGAATAGCTTTCCATCGGCACGTATGCCCGATATGCTGGACGAGTAGATATCGTTGCTTTTCTCAAAAACGTGCACCTCGTGGTTGCTATTCTTTAACTTCTCGAGCAACCCGATGGCTGCTGCCCCAAAACCGATAACCGCAATTCTCATATCAATTATTTTTAGTCCACGGATTCCCGTCCAAATAAGAGTCGAATTAACTCCTCAATTCTCCCGATTGGTATAATCTTACAGTTTTTATTACCATTATCGAGCCCTTTGGTATTGTAGCGCGATACAAACATGCGAGTCATCCCTAGCTTATTGGCCTCAGCTACGCGTTGGTCGAGGCGGTTCACCGGGCGAATTTCGCCGGAAAGGCCAACCTCCGCAGCAAAGCATGTTGTGCCAGGTATTGCAACATCGAGCGTTGACGATAGTATGGCTGCAATAACAGCAAGGTCAATAGCCGGATCGCTAACCTTAAGCCCTCCGGCAATGTTCAGGAAAACATCCTTGTTGGCAAGCCTAAAACCTGCGCGACGCTCAAGAACAGCCAAAAGCATGTTAAGCCTTCGCTGGTCAAAGCCTGTGGTGGATCGCTGAGGTGTACCGTAAACCGCTGTGCTAACCAGCGCCTGAGTCTCAATTAGAAATGGTCTTGCACCATCGATTGTAGCGGCAACTGCAATGCCGCTAAGCTGCTCATCGCGATGCGATAGTAGTATCTCCGATGGATTGGTTACCTCAACCAAGCCATTGTTTTGCATCTCAAAAATCCCAATCTCCGATGTTGAACCAAACCGATTCTTTGATGAACGTAAGATTCGGTAAAGGTAGTTCTGATCGCCCTCAAACTGTAATACCACATCAACAATATGCTCCAGCACCTTGGGGCCAGCTATGCTACCATCCTTGGTTATGTGACCAATAAGTATGACGGGAACACCCGATGTTTTTGCGTAACGCAATAGCGTGGCAGCCGTTTCGCGAATCTGCGAAACACTTCCCGGCGACGACTCTATTGTATCGGTGTAAAGGGTTTGAATGGAGTCAATAACAATTAAATCGGGCTGAACATTCTCAATCTGGGTGAGTATATTCTCCAAAAGCGTTTCGTTCAGGATTAGGCAATCCTGATTGGCAGGGTTAATCCTATCGGCACGGATTTTCACCTGACGGGCGCTCTCCTCGCCTGAAACGTAAAGCACCTTTTGGTGATCCATACCCAGGGCAAGCTGCAAAGCTAAAGTTGATTTTCCTATGCCCGGTTCACCTCCCAGCAAAACAATTGAACCAGGAACAATTCCCCCTCCTAGTATTCGATTTAGCTCGCCTATGCGGGTATCGATGCGCTTCTCATTGCTAGTTTCAATCTCCTTTAAGGGCTTTGGTATTGCATTGCGGGAAACCTCTACCAGTCCTGGTCGGCTTTTGGATTCCTTGGTTATCCGCTCCTCTACAAAGGTGTTCCACTCATTGCATGAGGGGCAACGTCCCAGCCATTTTACCGACTCGGCCCCGCAATTCTGGCAAACGTAAACGCTCTTGGTTTTAGCCACCTACTTATACTTTGAAATGATATCGTCGATACTGGTGGTGCTACCCGTGAAAATCTCGACACGGCCTCCCCACTCCTTAACCACCTCAAGGGCTTTCTTATCGGTATCGGATGCATGCGCACAGCATACTGCCACAGCAGGTTTTGTCCTGCGGAGGAAATCTTCAACCCCTTCATTGCAAATATGCACTGCTGAAACTAACTGATGCGCCGAAACCATTGCAGCCCGTTGATCCTGATTATAAATTGGAAATTTTTCGCCTTTTTCTGCCTTAACATCGGCATCGGGCTTAACGCCTACTGCCAACTCCTGACCTAACTCAGAGGCAAAGGTGATTAGGTCAAAAACTGAAGGGTGAAAAACATCAAAGGTGCCATAAAGGGCTACTACCGAACGCGATTTAAAGTTCCAAAATGCTACCATTCGGTCGTACTCTACACCACTAAGTATTTTTTTCGAAAGAATTTCTCTTTTATCCATAAAGCAAAACGTTTAAAGATTTAAGCAAGTAAAAATACAAATTTTCAGAGATAATGGGTGAAAATCAAGTTTGGTATTTAGCGTTTAGCGTTTGATTGCAGACAAAAAGAGGGTTTGACGGAAAGCGGGAAGGAAGGATAAAGGTTAAAGGATAAAGGCTAAAGGATAAAGGCTAAAAGTTGACCCGTGACCCGTCCTGAAGTATTGGGATAGACTACTCTGAAACATCTCTCTGTCCTGCTGAGCTCGCCGAAGCATCTCTTTGCTCTTTTTCACTTTTACCCTTCACTGAAATCCTTCGCTCCCCGCAAAGGCGAGACATGAGGCTCAGGATGAAAGATTTAGCTGTTCGTTGATGGTGAATTCATGACCCCAGCATTCTCATTTTTAACTTTTTTTCGCCTCAGCCATTAGCTGAACCGTTTGGGTAATGGGTGTGAATGTAAAACCAAGTGCTTTAATTTTATCGGATGAGTAGTACGATTTTGTAAATGCCGATTTGAGGTTACTTTTTGATATTCTTCCGGCTGTAAGAATGAAAATCAGCGGGTAAAGAACATGTATTAATGTCAAAGGTATCTTTATAAAAGGTTTTTTATTGTTGGAAACATTAGCGATTAAGGTAAAAAGTTCCCTGAAGCCAAGGTTTTCTGAATTAAGAACAAATCGTTCTCCGCTAACCTCGGTGTTTAGAGTAAGAAAGACCATGGCTTTTGCCACATCGCGAACATCAACATAACCGGTTACGCCATCGGTATAAAATGGCATCCCTTTCGATACTATGCTGAACAGCTGTCCACTACCCGAATTCCAACGTCCGGGACCGAGAATTACTGAAGGATTAACTATTACCACTCTTAACCCCTGTTCAAAACCACGCCAAACCTCGTTTTCACCTAAAAACTTACTTCGGGCATAGGCACTCTGTCCCTTACTTTTTTGCCACTTGCAGCTCTCATCAATTACTCCCAAGTCGTTCCTTTCGCCTAGGGCTGCAATGGAGCTAACGTGGCACAACGTTTTAACCCCATTCACAAGACAGGCATCCACAACATTAGCAGTCCCACGAACATTGGTGGCAAGTATGTTCTGCTCCTGCGATGGGCTAAACGAGACCGTAGCGGCTGTATGAAAAACTGTTGATACGCCCTTTGTAGCCTCAACCAACGATTGGTAATCTAACACCTCAGCATCAACCCATTCAATCAGATTTAGTAAGTCCGAAGAATTAGCGGTGTATAGTGAAAAAACCCACTCTACAAAATGCGTTTTTGAGTTTGCCCTTCGGGTAGCTCTAACCTTGTGCCCACGTGAACACAGCTCATAAAGCAAATGAGCACCTACGAGTCCTGTAGCACCAGTTACAAGTATCATACTGTAGGGTGAATTTATTTCTGGAACGATAGGTCCTTTGACCAAATTAGCTTTTTACCAAACCCTAACCGGTTATCGGTCATCTTTAAGTAGGTAAGGTCAACAACCCATAGGTGGGTTTCCATTAGCATGGCAATTGGAAAACGCTTAAGGTAAGCCTTCTTGGCTCTCTCGTGCAGTTCGCCTTGCGGTTGTGATATTATTCCCTGAAACTGCACTCCCTGGATTTTGCCAATGATGCTTGTTTCAAGCACAATTGTCCCCGCAACATAGATATTATGACTGGCCTGTTGGATGTGCTTGGTGTCGAAATCGGAAGTAAACACAAGACTGTTTTCATCTTCCATGTAAACATAGAAACAGTTAGCGCACCAGGGTTCCTCGTTGAAGCTTGTAGCCAGCGTTAAAACATGATGCTCGTTGATAAACTCAACAATCCTGCTATCGGGTTTTTCGGCCATGATAAACTTTTAATCAAGCAAAGGTAAAAAATTTAGTTGATAGTTGGTAGTTGATAGTTGGTAGTGAAAATACACTTTGCCCTGCCCCTTTGGGAGTAGTTATTTGTTGTTCGAGTTTATTTAAAGGACTCTCGTTTTACATTCCTTTAACTTCATCACATTATCCAAAGTCCCTTTTACTATTCACTAACCTAGCGCCCTCCGTACTGCTGCTCGTAGTATTTCAGGTAATCGCCGCTTACCACATTGTTAAGCCATTGCTCATTGGCCAGGTACCATTCAACGGTTTTTTCCAGGCCCACATCAAAAGTTAGCGATGGCTTCCAGCCCAGCTCGCGCTGAATTTTGCTGGAGTCAATGGCGTAGCGTAAGTCATGACCAGCCCTGTCCTTTACAAAGGTTATCAGCTTTTCCGATTCCCCCTGGGCTCTGCCGAGTTTCCTGTCCATTATTTGACATAACAGTCTGATGAGGTCAATATTCTTCCACTCGTTGTTACCCCCAATATTGTAGGTTGTGCCAGGCTTTGCCTTATGGAAAATCAGATCGATAGCGGCTGCATGATCTTCCACGTAAAGCCAGTCGCGAACATTCTCCCCTTTACCGTAAATTGGGATGGGTTTACTGTTTTTTATGTTGTGGATAGATAGTGGTATAAGCTTCTCAGGAAACTGGTTTGGCCCGTAGTTATTGGAGCAATTCGATATTACAGCGGGTAGGCCATAGGTGTGATTGTAGGCCCTTACCAGATGATCCGACGATGCCTTTGAAGCGGAGTAGGGACTTCGAGGATCGTAGGGGGTTTCCTCAGTGAAGAACCCTTCAGCCCCAAGGCTCCCGTAAACCTCATCGGTGGAAATGTGGTAGAAAAGCTTTCCTTCCCAGTTGCCATTCCAAAACTTTCGGGCTGCGTTCAGAAGAATGGTGGTTCCCAGTATGTTTGTACGGATAAATGCCATGGGGTCGGTTATCGACCTGTCCACGTGCGACTCGGCTGCCAGGTGGATAACACCGTCAATGGCATACTCGCTAAAGACCTTGTCAACATCGGCCTCGCTGGCTATATCGCCTTTAATAAATTTGTAATTGGACTTGCCCTCAATGTCGGTAAGGTTTTGCAGGTTACCCGCATAGGTTAACTTATCAAAGTTGATAATCAGGTAGTTGGGGTAGCTGTTTACAAATCGGCGAACCACATGCGAGCCAATGAATCCTGCGCCACCGGTTATTAGAATAGTTCTGCGTTCCATTTCCTTGTCCTGAATTTACAAGTGTTTAACAAATATTTTCTGCAAAGAAAGTAAATTTTTGGATGACATTTTGTGTTGGTTAAAAAAGATACTAAATTTGCAGCCACAAAAATAACGGCTCGTAGCTCAGCTGGTAGAGCACGTGACTCTTAATCATGGGGTCGTGGGTTCGATCCCCACCGAGCCGACAGCAAGCCACTCCACAGGGGTGGCTTTTTTATTTGGGTCATAAAATATTTTGTTAATTTTGTTAGTAAACCATTTTCCCCATGCCCGGACTACAAAAGGAAACCATTAATTTTCTTGTAAACCTCTCAAACAATAATAACCGTGAGTGGTTTCAGGTGAACCGCAATAATTATGAGCAGGCCCAAACCGATTTTCAACGGCTTGTGTTCACACTGATTGCAGGTATTAGCCATTTCGATAAATCGATAGGTGCACTTGAACCACGCGATTGCATCTTTCGTATTTACCGCGATGTTCGCTTTTCCGCTAACAAAAATCCTTACAAGGAGAACTTAGGGGCCTTTATAGCTCCGGGTGGCCGAAAAAGCAATGGTTGTGGCTATTACATCCATATCCAGCCCGGGGGGTCATTTGCTTCGGGAGGTTTGTACATGGCCCCTGCGCCTGTTATGAAAGCGGTACGCATGGCAATGGTTGAAAATAGGAGCGAGTTCCTTTCCATAGTTAACAACCCTAAGTTCAAATCAACCTTTACCTGGGAGGGAGTTGAGCAGGCTAAGCGAACACCTGCAGGTTTTGAGTTCGATCCCGAACTCGATCTATTTCTCAGGTTGAAACACATAACCCCATCACGCGATTTTACCGATGATGAACTCTTTCATCCCGATTTCGACCTTAGGGCAATTGAAGTGTTTGAAACGCTTAGTCCACTGGTTAAATTTCTAAATCAAGCCATACCATAAAATGCGCAGCCTATTTACAGCAATAATCGCCCTACTACCCATATGCATCAATGCTCAGGTAGGATATGTTCAAGAGGGCAACGCATCGTATTACGGCGATAATTTTGAAGGAAGGGTTACCGCATCGGGTGAACGCTACAGTCACCTGAAAGCTACCTGTGCACACGTATCAATACCTTTTGGTTCGCTGGTTAAAATAACCAACCTGGATAACAACCAAACGGCCATAGCACGCGTAAACGATAGGGGCCCTTTTGTACCCGATAGAATAATTGATGTTTCCAAATCGGTAGCGGAAAGGTTAGGGATGATTGGTACGGGTATAGCACGGGTTAGAATTGAGGTTGTAGATAACCAGGGAATTAAGCATAATTCCCAAGAGGAGGTATCGAAAACGGCAGTAACCGATGGGGGTAAGAAAACTACCAATTCACAAACCGTTGAGATTAAAACCAACCAACAAGCTGCACCTACCGAAGCGATAGAGTATTTCTCGGTCGAAGTTCAAAAGCAAACCAAAAAAGGATTCTATGTCCAGCTGGGTAGCTTCAGGGAGCAAACCAATATCTTTTTGCTGCTAGCCGATGCTCAGGAGCAGTTTGGAAAGAAAACTTGCGTTCAGGTTGTTCCGGTAAACAACGACCGCCTTTTCAAGTTACTCATAGGACCATTTACATCCCGTTCCGATGCCGAAAAGGTAAAACAATCCGCTCAAACCAAATATCCGGGCTGTTTTATTGTTGAGGCTAAATAATTGATAAAAAATTACTAATATTGAAATTCATAACCAACCTAAATTACTATGAAAAAACTGTTTTTGCTATCATTGGCTATTGTGCTAATAGTGCCAGCAATGGCACAACACCAGGACAAGGTTCTTGGTACATGGCTTACACAGTATGGCGATTCCAAGGTAACCATTAAGAAGGATGCCAAGGGAAAATTTTATGGCGAGATTACCTGGCTTAAGGAACCCAATAAGGATGGGAAACCCAAGGTTGACGATAAGAATCCTGAACCTAAGCTACAAAGTAGGCCAATTATGGGTTTAAGAATGCTCGATGGCTTTGTTTACAAGGATAACCAGTGGGTTGATGGCACTATCTATAACCCCAAGGAGGGAAAAACCTACAAGTGCTACATGTGGTTCGACGATGGTAACTATAACTTGCTCCACGTTAAGGGTTATATAGGTTTCTCTTTCATTGGGAAAGAGGTGGAGTGGACCCGAAGCAACTAAACACATGGGGTAAAACGTGTAGCATACGATTTTATAAATCTTTTCTACCCTAACGTTTGCACCATTTGCCACGATGGTCTTTCGCTATACGAGGAGGTGCTTTGCACCTCCTGTTTGTATCATATTCCCCGTACCCGATTCTGGAACTGGGACGATAACCCAGTATCGCAAATCTTTTGGGGTAGAGTGAATGTGGAGCATGCTTGCTCATTCTTTTACTTCCGCAAGGGTAGCCGCTACCGTAAGCTATTGCATATGCTAAAATACCAAGGGCGCGAGGATATTGGCGTGTTTCTTGGTCGGCAGTTTGGCCTTGAGCTGAAAAGCTCGGAGCTATATAAGCCAATTACTGCAATAATCCCTGTGCCACTACACCCTAAACGATTTAAGGAACGCGGTTACAATCAGGCCGAGGCCATTGCAAGGGGATTATCGGAAGCCATGGGCGTTCCGGTGGTGACCGATGTTTTGCTCAGAAACATTTATACCCAAACCCAAACCAAGAAAACGCGCATGGAGCGCATGCAGAATATTGCCGGGGCATTTACTATCTGCAACCCCGAAAAAATAGCAGGAGGGCATGTCCTGCTGGTTGACGATGTTATTACCACAGGGGCCACACTTGAAACCTGCACCCAAACCCTTATCGATTCTGTAAATGTTAAAGTTAGCATTGGCACTCTTGCCTATGCAACTAATACTTAAGATTTAATGATAAAGGATAAAGGCTCAAGGTTTAAGGATATAGGATAAAGGGTAAAGGCTTAGGTTCACTATCAACCATCAACCATCAACCAATAACTATCAACTATAAACGAACAACTTTAGGCTTAATGGACATATTTCAGGCTGACATGGTGTTTAACTCCAATAAATATCGAACTTTGGAGAATTTGAATGTCATGAATAAAAAATTTGCTTTTACTGTGGTTCGAAAAGGACGAAGAAAAATGGATCGAGGAATGGTATCCAAATCTATAAATGCAACGACTGCCAACGCCAGTTTCTAGGAGGGCACCGGATAGACAACCGGGTTCTTTGGCTAGAATACACCGAAGGCAAACAAACCTACAGCCAACTGGCATTGAAATATGGTGTTTCGGTAAGAACCATTCAGCGACGGCTCGATAAAGTAGTTGTAGCCCAACAGTTCTATAGGCCTAAGGAAAGTATTGTTTTAATGGATATCACCTACTTTGGACGTGATTTTGGTGTCATGGTGTTTAAAGATACGGAGGGTCATCACCTGTACTGGAAGTTTGTAAAGTACGAGACCATCAGTGAGTATGTAGCGGGCATAAGGCATCTCGAAAACCAGGGTATAAAGGTGAAGGGCATTGTATGTGATGGGAGAAAAGGTTTATTCAAGGCATTGCAGGACTACCCCGTTCAAATGTGCCAGTACCACCAAGTGGCTATTGTAATGCGGTATATCACTAGAAAGCCTAAGGTTCAGGCATCGAGAGAGCTGAAAGAAATCGTTCATCTACTACCCCACACGGATAAGGAAAGCTTTTGGGGTGCACTTGACGAGTGGCATTCAAAATGGGAAGAGTACATAAATACAAGAGCTATTAACCCTGAAACCGGCAAAAGTCGGTATGTACACAAAAGGCTGAGGAGCGCCTACAAAAGTTTAGAGCGAAATAAGCAATACCTGTTTACCTGGTACGACAGCATGGAACTGGGGTTGCCCAACACTAATAATCAGCTTGAAGGGACTTTTACCGCCCTGAAAAACAAGCTGCGAAACCATAACGGGCTAAGCCGCAAACGAAAAGAAAAGTTTATAAATGAGTTTTTGAAGGCATTTACTCTTGGAATAGTCAATAAATAAAGGCTGACGATCGCCAGCCTTTATGACCATTCCAGTCGGTCAGGGTATTCCTGACAGGTTGCTCTCCAGCAGAGCCTGATTCTGCTTACCTGACATACAAAATTACTAATACTACTTGCTTATCTCAAAAAACATTAAAATAAAAAGCCTGAAAAATGTCCATTAGAACAAACTACCTAAAAAATAGCCTGAATTTTGTCCATTACGCCCAACTTTACTTATACCTGTAAGCCGCTTTACGGAGCCTGTCCATAATGGCAATTCCGATGCCTACCTCAGGAACAGGATCGGCAACTATGTATTCCACATCGGAATCCTCAAAGGCGTGGATTTTTTCAAAAAGGTGCGCTGCCGCTTCAACCATATCGCCCGTTTCCGATAGGTACTCTACACGTTTGTAGTTAGCTTCTGGTTTTTTCCCAAAGGCAATATATCCCGCCCTCGATGGGTCAATGGGTTTACTGGTTTCTCCAGCAATGTATAGTGGTTTGTTTGGGCTGTAGTGCGATTTAAGCAGTCCGGGCGATGCTAGCCCTTTTAGAGGTTTATGGGCACCTGAAGGTTTCAGCACCTGTGCCAAATGGCTATGGGTTATTGCACCATGACGCAGAATTATAAAACCTTCCTCGTCGAGCGTTATTACTGTCGATTCTATTCCAACGGTTGTTTTCCCTCCATCAAGAATATAGTCCACCTCAGGTAACTGCTTTAGCACGTGCTCCGCGCGTGTGGGGCTAACCCTTCCAAACTTATTGGCACTGGGGGCTGCAATTACACATCCCGATTTTTTAATAAGCTCCAGGGCAATGGGATGGTTTGGCATGCGTATGCCAACTGTATCGAGGTCGGAGGTTACAATGCCGGGGACAACGGTACTTTTGGGAACAACTATGGTTAGTGGGCCTGGCCAGAATCGTTCTGCTAGCTGAAATACTCTGGGGTCGTTGCATGATGACAAAAGGGTTATGCTTTCAGCTGAAGCAATATGAACAATTAAGGGATCGAACGAGGGGCGCTCCTTAAGTGCAAAAACTTTTGCTACGGCATTGGGGTTAAGGGCATTAGCCCCCAACCCATAAACCGTTTCGGTAGGAAAAGCTACAATTCCCCCGTTGGCAATAATTGATGCAGCGTGGTCGATATCAACCCCAACTATTCCCATCAGCTTCAATTACTGAATATTCTTATCGGCCTCTTCTAGTTCAATACGCTTCTTCTCCTGGTATTCAGCAATCTTTTTCTGAATATCGGGATTGGAAAGCCCAATAATTTTTGCGGCAGCAATGGCTGCGTTTTCAGTGCTAAGAATAGTAAGAGGAGCAACACCCGATGGCATACGAAGGCTTGAATACACATCGGCTCCACCAAACTTATCGCTGTACGGTGGGCAGGCAATTACCGGGCAGTGGGTTTGAGCATCGGTGAAACCGCTTAAGGCGTTGCTCATGCCAGCAATGGTTATAAACACTACGTTTTCCTTTTCGTAATGTTTAATCAGCTCATAGCATTTTAGCGGCACCTTATGGGCCGATGCAATGCGTGTTACGGTTTCAATTCCAAAACCCTTTAGCACGTTAACAATTTGGTTGGCCCAATCAAGATCAGCCTTTGAGCCCATAATGATTACAACTTTGCGGTTCATGATCTATTTATTATTTATGGTTATGTTGATGCCCAAACAGAGTATGCCGATGAAACAGCAGCAGGTATATCACCCCGATGGTAATGGATGAATCGGCAATGTTAAAAACAGGCCTGAAGAAAACGAAGTGCTCACCCCCAATAATGGGAACCCAAGAGGGTAGCACAGTATCGATAATAGGGAAGTAGAACATATCAACCACACATCCCTGAAGGAATCCGGCATATCCTCCAAAGTTTAGCTTTGATATGCCATAGTACGATACCCACTGGTTAAACTCCGAGCTATAGGTGGTACCGCTATCGAACAGATAACCGTAAAATGCGCTATCGATAATATTTCCAATGGCACCGGCAAGGATGAGCGACAGGCCTACTATAATCCCTGTTTTTACCTGTTGCTTAATAAGATGATTTAAATACCATGCAATGGCAACAATTGCTGCAATACGGAATATGCTTAAGCCAATTTTACCCCAAATACCCCAAAACTTTAACCCGAAGGCCATACCGGGGTTTTCAGTAAAGTGAAGAATGAACCAGTTCCCAATTACCCTCATCTCATCGCCTATGGCAAAGTTGGTTTTTATCCAAACCTTGAGGGCCTGATCAATAACAAGGATAAGAAGGATTATTAGAAAGGCTAAATGTTTCTTATTGAAATTCATAGGTCAACTGTTTATGGCGTAAAACTAATACAAAAAGTAAAAGCGACCAAATGGTCGCTTTCCTGAGTAATACATATTAACACTTACAACTATCGTTGACTATTTTTGGCTTCAATGCTGAGCGTTGCGTGTGGAACAGCACGTAGACGTTCTTTTGAGATCAGTTTGCCGGTTTCGCGGCAAATACCATAGGTTTTGTTCTCGATACGTACCAGGGCAGCCTCAAGATGTTGGATAAACTTGAGCTGGCGTTGAGCCAAGCGGCCAGCCTCTTCCTTCGATAGGGTTGAAGCACCCTCCTCCAAAACCTTAAAGGTTGGCGAGGTATCCTCGGTATCGTTACTCTCATCCATGGTAATGGCACTCTTAAGGATTTCGTAATCCCTACGTGCCTTTTCGAGTTTCTGCAGAATAATTTCCTTGAATTCTGCTAACTCCTCATCCGAATATCTGGTCTTCTCTCCCATGGCTTTTTAAATTTTGCTAAAGATATAAAAAAATTGTAGTAAAAAACCAACTCATCTATTCAATCTTTTCAACAGAAATAGAAGTTGAAAGTTCATCGTCTAACTCTATTACGTTAGAATTTCCATTTAGTTCCTCATCAACTAAAATAATTTCACGGGCAAGGGTTTGCGTTGAAATATAGCTCTTGTGAACCTCAATGGCCTTGTTTAGCTTGTCGTGTTTCTGTATTTTGATGCGGATTTTATCGGTTACCTCAAAGCCTGAATCCTTACGCATGTTTTGTACCCTATTGATAAGCTCACGGGCAATACCCTCCATGCGAAGCTCCTCGGTAATGGTAATATCAAGTGCAACCGTATAGCGTCCTTCGTTTGCAACAAGCCATCCTGGAATATCTTCCGAGAGAATTTCAACATCCTCAAGGGTTAGATTGATATCTCCCTCGGCTGCCTTTATGGTGAACTGTCCGTTGCGCTCAAAAGCAGCAATATCTTCCTGCGACATGTTGGCGATGGCTTCGGAAATTGCTTTCATTGCCTTTCCGTAGCGAGGGCCAAGGGTCTTAAAGTTCGGTTTTATCTTTTTAACCAGAATCCCCGATGAGTCGCTAATGTACTCAAGCTCCTTAACGTTAACCTCGCTAAGAATGAGGTTTTCAACTGCTGCAAGTTGCTCCCTGAACCTTTCATCAAGAATTGGAATCATGATCTTTTGCAGGGGTTGACGAACCTTGATGTTAACCTTACGTCGCAATCCAAGTACCAGCGAGCAAATTGACTGGGCCATTTCCATCTTCTCCTCAAGGTTCTTGTCAATCAATGCATCGTTGTATTTTGGGAAGTTTGCAAGGTGAACGCTTTCGGCTGAATGGCGATGTGTAACACGGTTAAGGTCAGTGAACAGCTGATCCATGTAGAATGGGGCAATGGGGGCAGCCAGCATGGCTACTGTTTCCAAACAGGTATAAAGGGTTTGGAAAGCTGCAATCTTGTCGGTATCGTACTCGCCACCCCAGAAGCGTTTACGATTAAGCCTTACATACCAGTTGCTGAGCTGCTCAATTACAAAATCCTGAATTGCTCGGCCAGCACGTGTAGGTTCATAGTCCTCGTATGCCTCCTCAACCTCTTTCACCAGGCTGTTAAGCAGCGAAAGTATCCAGCGGTCAATTTCGGGGCGCTGACTTACCGGAATTTCCACCTCAGCATATGAAAATCCATCCACATTGGCGTAAAGAGCAAAGAACGAGTAGGTGTTGTAAAGGGTTCCAAAGAACTTACGCTTAACCTCGTCAACACCATCAATATCGAACTTAAGGTTGTCCCAGGGTTGTGCATTGGTAATCATGTACCAGCGTAAGGGATCAGAACCGTACTTTTCAATTACCTCCCACGGGTCAACGGCATTGCCAAGGCGCTTACTCATCTTGTTACCGTTCTTGTCAAGCACCAATCCGTTGGAAACGATATTCTTATAGGCTACAGAATCGAAAAGTAGAGTTGACAGCGCATGGAGTGTATAGAACCAGCCACGGGTTTGATCAACACCCTCAGCAATAAAATCGGCTGGGAATAACTCATTAAGATTATCCTTGTTCTCAAAGGGGTAGTGAATTTGAGCGTATGGCATAGCTCCAGAGTCGAACCAAACGTCAATTAGGTCGGGCTCACGGAACATACGCTTCCCGCTTGGCGAAACAAGCACAATATTATCTACAAATGGGCGATGCAGGTCGAAACTGTTATAGTTTTCCTTGCTAAAGTCACCCTCCTTGTAGTTGGCCAACGGGTTCTTATCCATGAACCCAGCCTTAATAGCCTTTTCTATTTCATCCTTAAGCTGGGCAACGGAACCAATACAAATCATCTCGCTGCGATCTTCTGAAACCCAGATGGGCAGTGGTGTACCCCAGAAACGCGAACGGGAAAGATTCCAATCCAACAGATTTTCGAGCCATTTGCCAAATCGCCCGGTACCTGTACTGGCCGGTTTCCAGTTAATGGTCTTGTTCAACTCAATCATCCTATCCTTAAGGGCTGTAACACGGATAAACCAGCTATCGAGCGGGTAGTAGAGTACAGGCTTATCGGTGCGCCAGCAGTGCGGGTAGTTGTGAACGTGTTTTTCAATCCTGAATGCCTTATTTTCCTTTTTTAGGGCAACTGCAAGGTCAACATCAAGTGTTGGTGCATCCTCAGGCAAACTAGAATCGTACTCGTTTTTAACAAACCTACCGGCAAACTCCCTGTAAAGGTTAACATTTACGTTGCTTTTCACAAAGTCAGGGTCGAGGTCCTCTATTGGGTAAAATCTTCCGCGCCTATCGACCATGGGTTCAGGGTTGCGGTACTTGTCGCGAAGTATTAGCGGAGCAATACCCGATGCCTTTGCCACTCGGTCGTCGTCGGCACCAAAGGTTGGTGCAATATGAACCACACCGGTACCATCCTCGGTAGTAACAAAATCGCCGGCAATCACCCTGAAGGCGTCGCCCTCGGGTTTCACCCAGGGGAATAGTTGATGGTATCGGATACCTACAAGCTTTGAACCCTCAATCTCCGATAAAACCTTAAAGGGAACCTTTTTGTCACCTGGCTGATAATCGTTGAACGACAGCTCGGCATTTGCTGCCGGAAAGTAATAATCCTGTCTGTCCTTGGCCAGTAAAACTGTCAATGGCTCACCGCTGTATGGGTTAAAGGTTCTAACGATGCTATACTTGATGCTGGCATTTACCGCCAGTGCGGTGTTTGATGGTAGAGTCCAGGGTGTGGTTGTCCAAGCCAGTATGTATACATCTGGGGTATCGGTTAGGTCAAAAAGGAACTGGCTACTCTCGTTCCTGATAACATTGAACTGTGCTACCACAGTGGTATCCTTAACATCGCGGTAGCATCCGGGCTGGTTAAGCTCGTGGGTGCTTAAACCGGTTCCAGCAGCCGGAGAGTATGGTTGTATGGTTTTCCCCTTGTAGAGTAAACCTTTCTCAAAAAGCTTTTGTAAAAGATACCAAAGCGATTCAATGTAACGGTTGTCGTACGTGATATAGGGATCGTCCATATCGACCCAGTAGCCCATTTTTTGGGTAAGGTCCTCCCATAGGTCGGTATACTTCATTACCTCCTTACGACAGGTGTTGTTGTACTCTTCAACTGATATTTTGGTGCCAATATCCTCCTTGGTTATACCAAGCATTTTTTCAACGCCAAGTTCAACGGGCAAACCATGGGTATCCCATCCGGCTTTACGCTCAACTAAAAATCCTTTTTGGGTTTTATATCGACAAAAAATATCCTTGATGGTGCGTGCCATTACGTGATGGATGCCGGGTATTCCATTGGCTGATGGTGGCC
This sequence comes from Tenuifilum sp., assembly GCF_037481895.1. Lineage (NCBI taxonomy): Bacteria > Pseudomonadati > Bacteroidota > Bacteroidia > Bacteroidales > Tenuifilaceae > Tenuifilum > Tenuifilum sp. Next base: position 24,947 of record NZ_JBBFKU010000008.1, on the reverse strand, counting down.
CTTCGTAAAAAATAAACTTGGGGTGCCCTTTACGAGTTTCTATACTTTTCCTAAAGGTGTTCTGCTGCTCCCAGGTCTTAAGAACATCCTTGTTCACTTGAGGCAAATCAAGTCCCTTGTACTCTTTAAATTTTAGGTTACCCATATAAAACGCTGTTAAATACTAAAATCTGTGTAGATAATCGCTTCCAAAAAAATCTCACAAAATTAGAGTTTTTTTCAGACAATCAAAAGTTTAAGTTCAGTTATTCAGGGGAGGATTATTCGTGTTTGGTGTTTAGTGTTAGATTTTTTGTGGAATGCTAGTTTCATTACCAACCAACAACTATCAACCGCTTCCCCACTCACTAAACACCAAATATCAGCTTATCCTTCCTAAATTAGTTGTAACTTTAGCACGCCAAACAGTTACACCGATGAAGCGCATCATAGCAACCATAGTATTTCTAACACTTGCCATTGCTGGATTAGTATTTCTGTTTTACCATTGGGTAAACAAACAGGATTACAGGCAATTCAACCCAATTGATGCTATCCCTCTAAATGCCTCATTGATTTTGAATATTGATGATTTTGAATTGTTTACTAACTCTGTAAAGTCAAATAGTTGGTGGAAAACCCTTGAACGGGGCGATGTTGTTAAAAGTTTTGCAGGCATGCTTAATTATTTGGATAGTGCAGCAAAATCGGACAATACAGTTAGAACAGCCTTAAAAGGTACTAATACTGCAGTAGCTTTTTACAACCACCATCCGCGGGGCAGCGAGTTTTTACTGGCCCATAAAGTTCCCAAGGAGATTAACCAAAGCGATATTCTAGAGCTTATCAAGCTTCAAAGTTTAGGGTATGCTAAGGCCGAAGAGATACAAATTGCCGGCAACAGCGCAATTTATGTTGAGGTTCCTGAGGGGAACTATTTCAGCTTAACTTTTACCGTGTTTAGCAATCTTTTACTGGTTAGCAATAGCCAGGAATTGCTTGTTGAATCGGTCAAAAAGCTGAAGGAAGATGCTGCCGTTGAATCCGATGAGCAGTTTCAGTCACTTTACCAAACAGCCGCAACTGGCGTTGCAGCAAATGTCTTTGTAAACATCAATGAGCTCTCCAAAACTTTATCGGTTGAAAATAATTCGCTTGCTCTTAAGGGGGTTGCAAGCTGGGTTGGGCTCGATGTTCAGGTATCGCCTACCATGGTAATTGCCAATGGACTTATTGTGAGTTCAGCCACCAATGGCGATTACTATAAAATATTTACCCGTCAAAACCCTGTTCCTTTTTCTTTGCATGGCTACATGCCTGCCTCAACATCATTTTTTACCTGGTATGGCCTGCCCAGCATCCCTAACTTTATGGCCGACTATAGCGATTATATTGATAACCTTGGCCTAACTGAACCATACAATAGAAACCTTTCAGGTTTCTTAGCCCATACTGGGGTTTCAATCGATGAGTTTTTAGGGAAAAACCTCGATAACGAGGTTGCTGTACTATCGGCCAAATTACAAAACGATAGCACAGATTGGTTTATTCTTGCAAACACCAAGAGCGGTTCAGCAACCCTTCAGCAACTTGAATCGTTTGCTGGTACTAAAACCATTGTCAAACATGAGTTTAAGCCCGATAAACAGAATAGTTTCCTAATAATTGAAAACCCTATTAAATGGTTTATCCCTACCCTATTGGGTAATAGCTTTTTGAAAGTAAACGATGGGTTTGTGACGGTAATCGATAACGTTTTGGTTTTCGGCTCAAGCATCAGTTCGCTTGAATTCATAATTAATGAGTATTTGCGTAATAACACACTTACCAGAACAGAAAGCTATAGGAGCGTTCAGCAACGTATTTCCACATCATCGAATCTGATTCTTTATAGCAAGGGAATGGATTCATACCCCTTAAGCGAATTACGCTTACATGGTAAGCCAACCCAGCTATACAAAGGAAAAACTCTCTCCAGCCATAGCTTTATTTGGCAGGTGGTGGGTGGTAGCCAAAAGCTTTTTGCTATGCTTGCCATAAAAAGCAGCCAGGCCGATTTGACCGAAACCCCCAGCTCGCTTAAAAATGTGAAGTGGGTTTGTAAGCTCAGCACTGAACCGATTGGCAAACCACATTTGTTGGTTAACCATCTTAACGGACAGCCAGAGGTTTTGGTTCAGGACTCTGAAAACTCAATCTATCTTATTAGTAACGATGGGCATATACTCTGGAAACGAAAGATTGGGGCTCCAATTCTTGGCAGTGTGAACCAAGTAGATATTTATCGAAACAAAAAGTTACAGATGGCCTTTGCAGCAGGCAACAGGATTTACCTGGTTGACCGCAATGGAAATGATGTTGAAGGTTTTCCAGTGACCTTGCCTGCTAGAGCCACCTCCCCATTATCGGCATTTGATTACGACAGTAACCGTAACTACCGGTTTATTGTGGCTTGCTCCGATAAAAAGATTTACTGCTACGACACTAACGGAAAACCCGTAAACGGTTGGCTTAGCTTTAAAACAGAAACGGTTGTTAGTAGCCGAATAGGATACGTTAGCAATCAGGGTAAGGATTATATATTGATTTTTGACCAAAACCGACCGTATTTACTGAACCGCCGTGGCGAGGAACGGTTAAAGCCACAATCATTTTTTGCCAAAGCAAAAAACAGTGAATTTTACCTGGTAGGAAATTCGGGGAAAGGGTCATATTTGCTAACCACCGATACGCTGGGCATAATCAAGAAACTATTTTTTGATGGCAGGGTCGAAAGTCAAGTGCTTGAACCATACTCACCCAACCATACCTTTATCATGGCAGGGAAAAATTATTTTATCCTCGATAGGAATAGGATAAGCATATATTCAACCGAAGGCAAACTAAAAAATGCGATACTATCGTCAAGTGGCGATTTCGATACCGGAAACCTACAGGTCATGGCAAGCAACAACCTGGTTTTGACAAACAGGGATGAAAGTATTTTTGGTTACGATTTTAGTGGCAAACCTCTTAGCTTTTTCCCTATATCGGGCAGTATTCCAATTGTTGAGGTAAATTCTGGGAACAAGCTATTTGTTACTTTATCAAAACAGAATGGGGTTATATGCTTTGCCATTAAATAAATAGCTATCTTTGCGCACCGTTTCAACAGAATAATGATAGCATTTTTAAAATTCATTTTTTACTTCTTTTTGACCCTTTTTTTACTGGGTTTGATAGGACGCATCATCCTAAGGCTTTGGTTAAGGCGATTGTATAAAAAAATTAACCAGGAAACAGGTCAACAATCGGCCGATAACAGCAAGGGGCGAAATTTTTCATTCACCCGGAAAAAAAAGATTATCGATAAGAATCAGGGTGAATATGTGGATTACGAAGAGTTAGATTAGCTATAGTTTAATTTGATCAAATGTATGGCTGAGGTTGTAGCAGGTATCGATATTGGTGGTACAAACACAGTAATAGGAATAGTTAACCGTAATGGCGATATACTTGCCGAGAGTACCCTTCCCACACGCTGTAATGCTACCTTTGATGTTTTTGTGAAAAACTTAACCGGGGCTATTGAGCAGCTGCTCATGGAGCTTGGTCATGAACACAGGTTGCTTGGCGTTGGCGTTGGTTCTCCTAATGGTTCATATAATCTGGGTGCTATAGTTGATGCTCCAAATTTGGAGTGGAAAGGGATACTCCCTTTATGTAAGGAGATTACATTATTAACTGGAGTTCCTAGTGTGGTTACCAACGATGCCAATGCTGCTGCACTGGGCGAGTTGCTTTTTGGGGCAGCAAAGGGAATGAAAAACTTTGTTGTTATCACATTGGGTACAGGGTTAGGTAGCGGAATTGTTGTTGATGGCAAGCTGGTTGTAGGCCACGATGGTTTTGCCGGCGAGTTTGGGCATGTGGTTGCCAAGGCAAATGGCCGGCAGTGTGGATGCGGAAAGAAGGGATGCCTTGAGACCTACGCCTCAGCAACAGGCCTTCGCCGAACCGCCTTCAAGATGATTGCCGATAGCAATCAGCCTAGCATGCTCCGTAACGTTACCTACGATAAGCTTACAGCCAAGATGATTACTGAGGCAGCCAAAACAGGCGATCCGCTTGCTAGGGCAGCCTTTGAGTATACTGGACTTATTTTAGGAACACGCCTTGCCGATTTAGTGGCCATACTTAACCCTGAGGCCATTTTCTTCTTTGGAGGTTTAGCCAATGCCGGTGAGCTGCTAATGGATCCCGTTCGCCGTTACATGGAGGATTACATGTTCCCGGTTTTTAAGGGTAAGGTAAAACTTTTACTTTCAGGTTTACAGGATAAGAATGCGGCTGTACTTGGAGCTGCTGCCCTTATTTGGGAAGAGCTCGATAAATCGGCACACTAGCCAAAAGCCTCCCAATTTTTAGCAAGTCCACCAATACCGGTTTCGCGGTAGGCCACCTGAATATCGCGGCCTGTTTCGGCCATGGTTTCAACCGCCTTATCGAACGATACTTTATGCCCCCCATCGGACGAAAGGGCGTAAACTGCGCATGAGTATGCTTTAGTGGCAGCAATAGCGTTGCGCTCAATACAAGGAATTTGAACATATCCCATTACCGGGTCGCAGGTAAGTCCAAGGTTATGCTCCATGGCCATCTCGGCTGCGTACTCAATTTGGGTGGGCGATCCGCCCATGATTTGGGTCATTGCTGCAGCAGCCATAGCGCAGGCTGTGCCTATTTCCCCCTGGCAACCCACCTCAGCTCCCGATATCGATGCATTATGCTTTACCAGATTCCCTATTAACCCTGCAGTGGCTAAAGCTCTAAGCATTTTCTGCTCCGTAATATGCTCCTCGCTGTTGAGGTAAAAAAGCACACCGGGTAGTACCCCCGACGAACCACAGGTTGGTGCGGTAATGATTTTCCCCCCGGCTGCGTTCTCCTCCGCAACTGCAAGGGCAAAAGCAAAGAGCAACCCTATATGTTTCATAGTACCATGGGCATTTAATGCTTTGGTGTACTGGGCTGAAGCCCTACGTGCCAGCTTTATAGGCCCTGGTAGAACACCCTCATTATCAATCCCACGCTTAACGGTTTCGCGCATGGTATGCCATACTTTTGCTAAAAAATCCCAGATCTCTTTACCCTCGTTATCCTCTACAAATTCCCAGAGGCTTTTCCCCTCGCTTTTGCACCAGGCTAAAATCTCGGTCATGGTTTTCAGCCTGTAAACAGGGTTATTATTTAGAACTCCTGTCTTATCTTTTAAATCGCCACCGCCTATGCTGTAAACCTCCCAAAAGTCGATAAGCTTACCGTCCTCTTCCGAAAAAGCCTCAATAATCATTCCGTTAGGATGAATCGGAAGGCTTTCCTCGGGTCGCCAAATTATATCTACCTGCTTTGGTAAAAAACTCTTGCGTAGTGCACTATCGGTATGGTGCCCTTTGCCGGTTAGCGCCAAGCTGCCGTAAAGCGATACCCTAAAGTAGTTGGCCTCCGGATGGCGATGTTTCATTATCTCTGCAGCACGGGCAGGCCCTATGGTATGACTGCTCGATGGCCCATATCCCTCCTTGTATATCTCCCTAATGGATAGCATGCACTTTAATTTTTTGGCAAAGCAACATCATTTTTACATCTGTTGCAAGGGTTTAGAGTAAATTAACAACCCCATTTTTTAATTAGAATAATTAGTAGTTTGCTAAAAATGTGTTACCTTTAATCAATAATTAGCAATTTTAGTAAATGAATAGGCGAGTATCAATCCTGATTTTGCTGGATATCTTCCTAATTGGCGTTTCCTTTTGGCTAACTACTGTAATAAAGGGGGTTTCGTTCCAAACGTATTTGGGTAACTATGGGAATGGCGTTTTAATTTTTACGTTAACCTGGATATTAACCTCGCTCATCTACAATAAATACTCCTTTACCTCATACTCAATAAAGCACTTATCCAAGAATATTATTACTTCTAACCTCATAGTGCTTGCAATTATTTCGATTCTAATCTTCTTGACCCGCAACGATTACTACTCGCGTTTCATTGTGTTTAGTACAATATCATTCACTACTCTGGCTGAACTGTTTATTTACAACTTATGGGGAGTTCTAAAGAAAACCCAGGTATTGCCCGACGATGTATTGGGCAAGGTGGAGCGCTCGCTCCGTAGGCCTCGACCAGCACCCACAATCAGCGAGGAGCCCATTGATCCTACCCGTGTTAAAACAGTTCAAAAGGCAATACTCTCCGATTTTAGCCGCGATGTTTACTGTTTTCTGGAGCAACATACCAACCTGTTTAGCGATAAAACGCTTATTATTGCCACAACAACCAGCTTCAACCTTTTAAATCAGCCCAACAATACCTTTAAAACCATTATAAACCTTAAGCGGGTTAACGATATTAGGCGAATTAACAAGTTCTTTGAGGCCGCTAACGAGAAAATTCCTGTTGGTGGTGTGTTTGTTTGCATGGCCGAAACACAGGAACAGCGGAAGAAACGAATACTTAGTAAATTCCCACCAATACTTAACTACATATACTATCTCTTTGATTTCATCCTAAAACGAGTTTTTCCTAAGTTTTCATTTACCAAGGGGATATATTTTTTGCTTACACGTGGTGAGAATAGGGTGATAAGCAGGGCCGAGCTTTTAGGAAGGCTTTACTCATGCGGTTTCGATGTTATTGATGAGCAGGAAATTGACAAAATGCACTATGTGGTTTCCCAAAAAATCCGCAAGCCATACTTTGACATGGAACCTACCTATGGCCCTCTCATAAAGCTTCGCCGCATTGGGAAGGGTGGCAAATTTATCAAGGTTTACAAGCTTAGAACCATGCACCCATACTCGGAATACCTTCAGGAATACATTTACCGCAAACATAACCTGCAGGAGGGTGGCAAGTTTAAGGACGATTTTAGGGTTTCGACCCTTGGACGCTTCATGCGGAAACTTTGGATTGATGAGCTACCTATGATTATTAACCTCCTACGGGGGGAACTAAAAATAGTGGGGGTAAGGCCTTTAAGCCAGCATTACTTTAACCTATACTCCAAGGAGCTCCAGGAAAGGAGAATTAAGTACAAACCAGGCCTAATTCCACCATTTTACGTTGATAATCCCAAAACCCTGGAGGAGATAATGGCTTCGGAAATCAAATACCTTGATGCTTACGATAAGCATCCACTGTTTACTGACCTGAAGTACTTTTTTGTTGCCGTTTATAATATTGTTTTCAAGCGGTATAGGAGCAACTAAAAGCCCCAGCAAATGCCAGCTTCAACTTGCATCTGCTTGCCCAGCATAAAGTTGGGGGTGTACTTATAGCTAGTGTAGTTCTTGATGTTGTTAACCCCTCCGGCGATAAAGATATATCCATCGTTAATTATCTGGTATCGAGCACCCACTTGCCAGAACGTTTGCTCCCACTCTACTTGCTCCATGAAGGGCAGTCCTAGTCGCTCGGTTGCAATCTTTGTATAATCGGGGCCTTTTCGGCTTTTGGTAAAACTTCCGTATAGCTGTATTCCCCGGGTAGGGTGGTAACTTATGGCAAAATGTATTTCATCGGCATTATCGGTAAGGTAATGGCCCAGGTTAAACCTGTTACTCTCGTATGTGGTTGTTTCAATAATATGCTTAAATGCAAGCGGATTAGTACGGGTGTACTCAAAGGTTAATGATAAATTGCTCAAAGGGAGATCCCACACCCTGAAGCCCGCTTTCAGGCTGTAAAAATTGCTGTGCTTATCGGGGTTAAACATATTCTTCATCGAAAGCTCATCCAGGAATAGGGTGGCGTAAAGATGAAGGTGCTTAACGTTGTACGATGAGATATCAAAAAACATCTGCGAGTTTTGCCCAACCTGGTTGCTCATACCATTCAGGTGATGGTCAATTGATTTGTAAAAGAAAAATGGTATAAGGTAGGCGGGTTGAACCTCAAGGTCGGAGTAAACGATTGAGTTCCCCACGGAAAGGTTTAACCCCCTGTAGGGTTTAAAGGTTATAAGGTTAGCGGCGATGTACTTGTTGTGGTAAACCTTTCGGGTTTCTCCAAAACTTATGTATGTTCTTGCGGAATCAATTACCTGCGATACAAGCCAACCGTGAATGTAGTTCAGCTCAATCCACCTAGCAGGTTTTACATTAAGCTTTAGCATGGCAAACGATGGTGTGCGCCCACCCAAAATATTTGTGCCGTTATAACCGGAGCCCCACTGAACATGATCCTTGATCACCCCAATGCTGCCCCATTTCCATCCATAGGTTATACCGCCTCTCATTTCGCTAAATTCACCCCCTTCTCCATCTACCTTGTAGTTACCGCCTTGCTCTCGGGTCAAATAGGTTGGCATCGCAAGCCTATAATTCTGTGCATAATCGCGGAGACTTGCATAAAAACCAAATTTTCCGGCATGCCCATGCACCTCTGCTCCAACCCAACGGTTATAGGCAAATGCACTATCGTTTTTAATGGTGATTACACCCAGCAAGGGATTTATTGTAATACTGTAAAGTGAGTCGGATCGGTACAGGATATCAAATCGTTTTTTCCCCTTAGCAGCATTATCCTTATCAAAATCGGCCAAGTAAAATTCAAGTTCCTTCCTTTGACGGTTATTCAGCCTTTCTTTCTGTTCATTTGCCTGTGTTAGTAACGTTTTGATAAAATCACGACTGTAAGGCTTAACGCTGGTATTTGCATTTACAATGCCAAGCGTATTTAACTCATCAATAAACTCGTATATACCGATATTTGAGATATGGTGATATGTTTCCTGTGCATACAAATAGGGCGAAGCAAGTGTTATTGCAATTGCAATTATCAGTTTCTTCATTGCGGCGTTATTTTTTTAGTAAAGTTACAACATTAACCCAATATTTTCATTTGGGTTTAAGAGTGAACATAGCTACTTGATTTGTTTTGGGTAACAAATTTGTTACCTTATTGTTACATTTGCAACGTTTAAAAAAGATGATAATGATAAAACTGTTAAAACTCCTGTTAACATTTGTCCTAATAGAAACGCTAGTACTTTCATGTGCGGTTTCGAATAAAAATAAGCAGCTATCCGATGAGGCCAAGCGAGCTTTTGAAATGAACGACTATCAGGCTGCATTGGCTTCTTATGAACAGCTAATTGCTACAGGTAAAGGGGTTACCGGTGACGTTTGGAACAAAGCCGGTATTGCCGCATGGGAGGTTGGACAAACCGAAAAAGCAATTGATTACCTGGAAAAAGCCAAAAAGGAAAACGGAGCCGATGCTCAAGGCTTGTTTACCCTTGCTAAGGCTTACCGTAAAATTGATAATCTTTCGCGTGAGATTGTTAACCTTAAACTTTGCGTTGACCTTAACCAACCGGAGTTGCTATCACAGGCAAGAGCTACGCTTTTTGATGCATACGTAAGGAGTGAGAACTGGAACTTGGCCGATTCATTATGGAATGCATTAGCCCCACAGTATCAGTCCGATGTAAACCTTAAAACAGGTTTCCTGATTGTTAACCGAAAGCTGAAAAACAACCAGAAGGCAGAAATGCTTGCAAAGGAGTTACTAAAGCACGATAAAAATAATACCGAAGCTCTGGAATTCCTTGGAGAGTTTCACTTTAACCGAGCCGATGAACTGTACGTGAGCGAAATGAACGCCTACGAGAAAAACAAGACCACCAAACAGTATAAGCAACTTACCGAGGCTTTAAAAAAGGTGAATGCCGACTATAAAATCTCGCGCGATTACTTTGAAACCCTTTACAGGCTGAAGCCCGATAAAAGGTATGCCCGTTACCTGGGTAACATCTATACCCGTTTTGAGAATAGGCAAAAGGCCGATTACTGGTATAAACTTGCTAAGTAGGGATAAAAAAAGCGCGTTAAACGCGCTTTTTTGTTTATAGAATATGCTTGAGTTACTCCACTGTAACCGATTTTGCTAAGTTTCGTGGCTGGTCAACGTTGCATCCACGCATAACGGCTATGTGGTAAGCCAGCAACTGTAATGGGATAACGGTAAGCAATGCACCAACAATCTCGCCTGCTTCGGGTATCTCAATGGTATAGTCGGCCATTTCCTTAATGGTGGTATCGCCTTCGGTTACAACGGCAATTACAACACCCTTGCGGGCTTTCACCTCCTGAACGTTGCTTACAATTTTCTCGTAGCTGCTGTCCTTAATTGCAATAACCACTACCGGCATGGTATCGTCAATCAGGGCAATGGGTCCATGTTTCATCTCGGCAGCGGGATAACCTTCGGCGTGGATATACGATATCTCCTTGAGTTTAAGTGCGCCCTCAAGCGCAACCGGGAAATAGTAGCCCCTACCAAGGTAAAGGAAGTTTCGCGAATCCTTAAAACGCTCCGAAATGACTTTAACAAGTTCCTCGCTTTGAAGTATTTTCTCAATTTTATCCGGTACAAGGGTAACCTCGCGAATAAGTTCGCGGTAACGCTCCTCGGTAAGCGTGCCACGCCTGCGGCCAAGCAGTATGGCCATCATGATTAGAACGGTTACCTGAGCGGTAAATGCTTTGGTGGATGCAACCCCAATTTCAGGGCCTGCATGGGTGTAAACTCCGGCGTGAGTTTCGCGGGGGATGCTCGATCCTACCACATTACAAATTCCTAGTACAAGAGCTCCTGCTTCCTTGGCAAGCCTTATTGCTGCCAGGGTATCGGCGGTTTCGCCGCTCTGGCTAATGGCTATCACCACATCATCCTTATTGATAATGGGGTTGCGGTAGCGAAACTCCGAGGCGTACTCAACCTCTACGGGTATGCGGGCCAAATCCTCAATCAGGTACTCACCCACAAGCGCAGCGTGCCACGAGGTACCACAGCCAATTAAGATTATACGTTTGGCTTCTGTAAGGTTTGGTAGTACGCTATACAGGCCGCCAAGGTGAATGTCAAATGGGTCGCTCGAAATACGGCCACGATAGGTGTCGTGGATGCTACGCGGTTGCTCATATATCTCTTTGAGCATGAAGTGCTCGTAACCGCCTTTCTCTATTGCCTCAATATCAATATCGAGTTGCTGGATGTTGGGTTCAAGCGCTTGGTTGTAAATGGTTTTCAGAACCATTTGGTTGCGCTGGAGTACAGCAACATCGTTATCGTTAAGGAATATTACACTTTTGGTAAACTCAACAATTGGAGTGGCATCGGAAGCAATAAAGTACTCACCTTCGCCAACCCCTATTACCAGCGGGCTGCCCTTGCGGGCTGCAATCAGCGTATCGGGGTCATCGCGGTTAATTACAACTATACCGTACGCTCCTACAACCTTTGTCAGCGCTAAGCGGACTGCAATTTCGGGAGTAACATTTCCTTTCAGGTAGATGTACTCAATTAGGTTAACCAGAACCTCAGTATCGGTTTCCGACTTAAAGACGTAACCCCTCTTCTCCAGCTTGCTACGGAGTAGACTGTAGTTTTCAATAATCCCATTATGGATAAGGATGAACTTGCCGTTCATCGACTCATGGGGGTGGGCATTTATATCGTTAGGCTCGCCGTGGGTAGCCCAGCGGGTATGGCCTATTCCGATTGTGCCGGGTAGCGGTCTATCGCCAACAAAGGCTTCCAGATCGCTTACCTTTCCCTTCTGTTTTGCAAGAAACGGATCGCCATTTACTATGCAAATACCGGCCGAATCGTATCCCCGGTACTCCAGACGTTTTAAACCGTTTATCACAATAGGGTAAGCTTGCCTATACCCAATATATCCAACAATTCCGCACATACTATTTGAGCTTGGTGTATGTAATTTTTAGTTTAATTGGGGTACTGTTCTGTCCGCTTTTAAGCACCCCATGCCTAATGGTAGTATTCGAGTTTGGGAATACATACAGGCTATTGTCGCTATACTCACCCTTTAGCATTCTTTGGAAATGGTAGGTTATATTGACACTGTAACCATTCCTGAATGTCCGGTACGAGCCGTTTGAGCTAAGGGTATTTGTGCTAGTTATCTGATCCTTGATCAGTCCAATCCACTCGCTACCATCCTTGTAGTAAAAGAGGAGCTGACTAATGGTTGAGTCGGGTAGCGATGTGGTGGCATCGGCCTTGCCAATTATGAGCTCAGCACGATGTATTACAATGGGCATGGAGTCGCGCCATTGTGTCAGGTCGGGGAAAGTTATTTTCCCATAAACCCCGCCAAGGCTCTGGGTATAGAAAACTGTATCCTGAGTAATGGTATCGTTAAGGTGTTGTATTTTTTTGGCAGGATCAGCCTTTGTGTAATCATGCAGGTACTCGTAAAACCTTGAACCAAAAGTATAGGTCTTGCTGGTTTTAATGGTTGAGTCCTTACCGTTAATCTGTTTAACGTAGTGGTAGTATAGCCTAAGGTACATGTTTGAGGTTGATACGTTATAGGCTACACCGCCATAACCGGGTAGTTCGTCGAAGGTTACATAGAACCCTTTAAACTTGGTGTAAAATATTTTTGAATCGGTTAACGCCAGCGAGTCCATTAACGATTGACCAAACTCAAGTGGGAGTGGCAGTTTCAAACTTCCTTTCCCTTTGAGGGTTGCGGTAACAAAAGGGGTTGGGTTGTATGTATTAACATTAATAGGGCTGAGGGCGTTCTGCTTGTCCCAGAATAGCGAGGTGTCGGTAATCTCATGTATCCTCAGGTTAAGTTCAGTGGTGGAATCGCCGTAAAAACTGGTGGCAGTAAAATAGAAAAATATTGAATCGGCAGTTGCAGTAGGCCCGCCATAACCATCGGTTGATTTTCCGGGGAGGTAGCGGCCAACAAAGCTAGCCTTGGTCGATCCAAAAATCTCGCTGTTAACATACCCCATTACTCCCTCGGAGGCCAGAAATGAGTTTAGCGAATCCTTTGTAAGGGTAAAAGCGCTAACCTTGAACGAGGAATCTATCTTTACCTTGTAAATATCCTCGTCGGGTAAAAGATTGTTGCCTAAAAAACCGGGTTCATTATAGCATGACGTGAGCGAAAATATCGAAAGAAAAAGGCCTGCAATTAAAACACCCAAATGCCTGATTCCAATACTACTTCTTTTTTGAAACATTTGAATTGCCATTTAGTATCTGGTTATAAAATTCGTCGTAAATATCAATATAATTTTCACTATCCTGGTAGGGGAGTAAAGGTTTTTTAGCTGTATTTATATGTTCAAGCACCTCGCCGTTAACAGTAGGGCTACCCAAAATAACCCCATCGGAAAAGTTTACGGCAAGCTTCAGAAGGTTTTCGTAGGTTGGTTCTCGCAAAATCTCAACATCTTTCTTAGATATACCCTCCATCAATACTTTTTTCCTGGCATTCTCGTTCAAGGGTTTGCTAAAACCATCGTTATACACAGAGAAAACAACCTTAGAGTGGGCAAACAACGGATCGTCGGCGTAGGCCTTTTTGATCATCAGTGGGGCAAAAGCGGTGAACCAGCCATGGCAGTGGATTAAATCGGGCGACCAGCGTAGCTTTTTAACGGTTTCAATTACTCCCTTGCTGAAAAAGATAGCCCTTTCGTCGTTATCGTCGAAGGTTTCGCCGTTTTCATCGGTTAAGGTGGATTTCCTTTGGAAGTAGTCCTCGTTATCAATGAAGTACACCTGCATACGTGCACTTTGAATGGATGCCACTTTTATGATAAGGGGGTGATCCATGTCGTTGATGATTAGGTTCATCCCCGATAGGCGTATCACCTCGTGTAGCTGGTTTCGGCGTTCATTCACACATCCATACCTTGGCATAAATGTTCTTATCTCTCGACCCTTTTCCTGAATCCCTTGAGGTAAAAACCTACTGATTTTTGAAACCTCACTCTCAGGCAGGTATGGAAGTATCTCCTGAGAGATAAAGAGTATCTTCGCCTTTTTTTCTTTCATTTTGGATTATCCTTTTGCCGAATTTGATTAAATAGCTAAAACATCAATCACCAAGGCGCATTTTTATAATAGGCTACAAAGTTACAACTTTTTTCTTGATATTGATTAATATGTTATGTAATTGAATACCAGTATGCATGTCAAATTTAAGTTGTTATCGGTGTCCATTTAAAGTTAATTATATAGCTTTTTGATATGTTTTAGGGCATCAACAGTAAAAATCAACATACATGTTATTCAAAAATTTACAACCTTTGCAAGTTCAAAGTCGATACCTCAGTAAACTATAATTGCCTATGTGTGTGGTTGTTGATAAGATATCGGATCTAAAAACGTTGCTTCAGGGCTTCAGTAGCGAGGGGAAAAGCATTGGCTTTGTTCCAACCATGGGAGCATTGCATAAAGGTCATGTCTCGCTGGTTGAGCGCAGTGTTGCTGAGAACGATATCACGGTTGTGAGCATTTTTGTAAATCCCACACAATTCAACGATAAAAACGACCTAAAGAACTATCCCCGAATGCCCGAAAAGGACATTGCCATGCTGGAGGCTGCAGGGGTTAATGTAGTTTTCATGCCCACCGAGAGCGAGATTTACCCTGAACCCGATACCCGTGTGTTCGATTTTGGGATGCTCGACAAGGTGATGGAGGGGAAGTTCCGCCCGGGACACTTCAACGGCGTTGCCCAGGTGGTAAGCAAGCTTTTCGATATTGTTGAACCTCACCGGGCATACTTTGGCCAAAAGGATTACCAGCAGCTGGCCATCATTAGGGCAATGGTTCGTATGCTGGGCTACCGGATTGAAATAGTTGGCTGCCCTATTGTGCGTGAACCCGATGGGTTGGCCATGAGCAGCCGTAACCTGCTGCTTACCCCTGAGCATAGGAAAAGTGCCCCGCTCATTTACCAAACATTAGCTGAAGCACGAAACAAAACCAATGAGTTTTCCGTTAAAGATATGATTGATTGGGTTGTAAAGGGTATCAACTCCGACCCAAATCTTAAGGTTGAGTACTTTGAGCTGGTCGATGCCGATTCCCTGCTGCCTGTTCAGGGCTGGGATCACCCCAACGGAATTGTTGGTTGCATTGCGGTTTGGGCTGGTAATATCAGGCTTATCGATAACATGATGTTTAAATAGTTCCGAAAAAAGTATAAGGCGATGATGATTGAAGTTTGCAAGTCGAAAATCCACAGGGTTACTATCACCGAGGCTAACCTTAACTACATTGGTAGCATTACCATTGATGAGGACCTGATGGATGCAGCAAACATTATTGAAAACGAAAAGGTTCAGATTGTCAATATAAACAACGGCGAACGCCTTGAAACCTACGTGATAAAGGGTGAGCGTGGTAGTGGTCAGGTTTGCCTCAATGGACCTGCTGCACGCAAGTGCGTGGTGGGCGATGTGGTAATTATCATTTCCTATGCTACCATGGATTTTGAGGAGGCCAAAAAGTTCAAGCCCACCGTAATTTTCCCCGACACCGCCACCAACAAGCTTGTATAACAAACCCGTTTACTGCATTGAAAAGCATAGTGAAATCAAGGCTATTTAACTTTGCCGTATTCTTTTCCCTTGCCATTGTACTGCTCTACTACGCTTTCAGGAGTGTCGATTTTACCCATATTGCTCAGGGTTTTAGGGAGGTAAACTATTTCTGGATAGCCATTTCACTTTTAATTGCCCTTATTGCCCATGCTCTTAGGGCTATTCGCTGGGGTTACCTTATGGAGTCCCTTGGCCACAAACCTACATTCAGCAACTTGTTTGCAGCAGTAATGTTCGGTTACCTGGCTAACTTAGCCCTCCCCCGCTTTGGCGAGGTGGCTAAATGTGGTAGCGTAAGTAGGGTTTCCCGAATCCGTTTTGAGTCGCTTGTTGGAACCGTTGTGGTTGAGCGCGCTGCCGACCTTGCAATGCTCCTGATTGCAACTGTTATTGTGGTTCTTGTCAAAATCGATTCCTTTGGCCAGTATATCTACACAAGGATTTTTCAACCCATTGAGCAAAAGGCCATACATATTGAGGGGTACAAGATTGTTATTTTACTGGTGATGGCAATCGCATTTTTACTCCTTATCCGTTTCATTTTAAAGAGCGATTTCCTGGGCGAGAAGCTGAACGGGAAAATCAAAAGTGCTGTAATAGGCGTTATCGATGGACTAAAGAGTATTTACCGAACACCCAGGGTAATCCAATTCGCACTGCTCTCGGTTTTAATTTGGGTAAGCTACTGGCTAATGACCTGGGCTTTACTTTGCTCTACCCCAATTACATCGAACCTTACTGGCTGGGATGCCCTGTTTATCATGGTTATTGGTTCCTATGGCATGACTGTTCCAGTACAGGGCGGATTTGGGGCTTACCACATTATCACTGCCTCGGCCCTTGGCATTTTTGAAATCACTTACGAGAACGGGTTGATATTTGCAATCATCTCGCACGAATCGCAAACCATCTTGTTGGTCATTGCAGGTATTGTATCGATGGTTTACCTCTACATTAAGCAGCGCAAGCCATTGGCGTAGAAAATTCCAATTTACAGCACTGAAAGTTGTTACATACACGTTAAAAGTATACATTTGTGAGCTGAATGTGGAAAGATTTGGCTGATTGCAACCACAAAAATAAATGCTAAAACAGCGATTATTCCAGCAATCGATCAAACCTTCCCCATAGATATTTGTTTAACCTAAAAGTTTTTTACTATGGGATATTTATTTACTTCGGAGAGCGTATCGGAAGGGCATCCCGATAAGCTGGCCGATCAAATTTCCGATGCTCTGCTCGATGAGTTTTTACGTCGCGACCCCAACTCAAAGGTGGCATGCGAAACACTGGTTACTACCGGTTTGGTTGTGTTAAGCGGCGAGGTTAAAACCCATGCATATGTTGATGTTCAGGAGGTTGCCCGCCGGGTTATCCGCCGGATTGGTTACACCAAGCACGAGCTGAGGTTCGATGCCGAGTCGTGCGGCGTTATCTCATCAATCCATGAACAATCGCCCGATATTAACCGTGGCGTTGAGCGTGGCGATGAGTACTCGCAGGGTGCAGGCGATCAGGGTATGATGTTTGGCTATGCCTGCCGCGAAACCGACGACTATATGCCACTTGCCCTTGTGCTTTCGCATGTGTTGCTCATGGAGCTTGCCAAAATCCGCAGGGAGGGTAAGCAAATGACCTACCTCCGTCCCGATGCCAAGTCGCAGGTAACCATTGAGTACGACGATAATAACCAGCCTCTCCGAATCCATACCATTGTTGTATCAACCCAGCACGATGAGTTTGATACCGACGATGTTCGGATGCTGAACAAGATCAAGGAGGATGTTCGCACTATCCTTATACCAAGGGCTAAAGCCCGTTTCCCTGAAAGAGTTCAAAAGCTGTTCAAGGACGATTACATTTTACACGTTAACCCAACCGGTAAGTTCGTAATAGGCGGTCCGCATGGCGATACCGGCTTAACCGGACGTAAAATTATTGTTGATACCTATGGCGGTAAAGGGGCCCACGGTGGAGGCGCTTTCTCGGGCAAGGATTCCAGCAAGGTTGACCGCTCCGGCGCATACGCAGCCCGCCATATTGCCAAGAACATGGTTGCTGCCGGCATTGCCGATGAGGTTCTCATTCAGGTAGCATACGCCATTGGCGTTGCCGAGCCCGTAGGGCTTTACGTTAATACCTATGGAACTTCGCACGTTAAGCTTACCGATGGCCAGATTGCTGAAAAAATTAAGCAGATCTTCGACTTGCGTCCGGGTGCCATTGTTAAACGTTTGGGCCTTAAGAATCCCATTTTTGAGGAAACCGCTGCCTACGGCCATTTTGGTCGCGATTACTACAAGCGCGAGGTGGAATTTATTGTGAATGGCAACTGTGAGGGCGAAAAGGTGGTTAAACGCGAGGTGGAATTCTTTACCTGGGAAAAGCTCGACTATGTTGATACTCTCCGCAAGGAGTTTAACCTGTAAAGGGGGTTCACTGTAGTACTTAATTTCATTAGAGCATACGCTACCTGTCATCCTGAGCGTCCTGTTCCGCCATAGCTGGGAGCAAAGGATATCATTATTAGTGTGCAGTGTCCAGTATGCAGTGTACAGCGGAAGGTGTGTGCAGTGTTTGGGGTTTAGTGTTTTCACTATCAACATCTTTCAACTGTCAACTATACTTGTCATCCTGAGCTCAGCGAAGGATCTCTTACAGGCCTAATGAGATGTTTCGCTAACGCTTAGCACGACTACCGTCTCATGAACCGAACAAAAGTAAGTATCACAGAGTTACACAATGCTACACTGTGTTACACAGAGTATGTGACGTGATATTCACGAACAACGATTAACGAACAACAAACAACGTCTCAAGCCCCGTAGGGGCGTAACATTTGTAACTCCATGGCCAATCCCCTATGTATTGCGATGCACGCAGTGCGTATTCCAAACAGCAACGGTGAAGCTTTGCATCACAATAGTAGACCATTGCGAAGAACGATTTCCTAACAACCAATCATAAGGAGATAAAGGAATATAGAGATGCTTCAGCAAGGCTCAGCATGTCAAAGTGAGTGAGGGAGCCCATCATGTTGTAATTCCGAGCGTAGTCGAGGAATCTCATTTAAAAGGTAATGAAGGTTCAAAGCAATGCTTCGGCTAGTTCAGCATGACACCCGTCTAATGAACCGAACAAAAGCAAGTATCACAGAGTTACACAATGCTAAACTGTGTTACACAGAGTATGTGACGTGATATTCACGAACAACGATTAACGAACAACGTCTCAAGCCCCGTAGGGGCGTAATATTTGTAACCAAAATGCTACCCCCACTAGTATTGCGATGCACACAATACTTTTTCCAAAGAGCAAAGGTGAAGCTTTGCATCGCAACAGAAAGGCATTGCAAAGAACCATTCACACGTTCTTTCTTGTCTTGATACAAGAAAGAACCAAAGAAAATCAAGGCTGAAAAGCCCGACCCATTGCCGGGTCTGGCTTTTATGCCACTGCTTGCTTTTTCCGCTACATTCCTTCTCAGGGTAAAGTGCTGGGGTAAGGCCGTTTCCCAAATTCAACCTAGATGACCCCTCTAAATCTCCCCTGATAGGGGAGACTTTAGCCTTGCAATAAGGTCTCCTAATTGCTTCTCCCCTCTCCTGTCAGGAGAGGGGCGGGGTGAGGTCAATTTCACCATCAACAAACAACTACCTCAACATAATGTTGCGGCTAAAACAATTTTTTGGCTTACATTTACAAAAATTTTAAGCTATGCTTGCATACATAACCTGGAATATCAATCCTGAGATATTTAGTATTGGCCCGTTCTCAGTACGATACTACGGCCTAATGTGGGCCATGGCCTTTTACATTGGCTATGTCATATTTAACCGCTTCGTAAAGCGTGAGCATCTGCCCGAGGGTTTCCTCGACTCGCTAACCATGTATATGATTGTAGGCACAGTAATTGGAGCCCGCTTGGGTCATTGCCTTTTCTACGAGCCCGAATTTTACCTCAGCAACCCGCTCGAAATCCTTAAGATCTGGCACGGAGGCCTGGCCAGCCATGGCGCGGCCATAGGGATACTAATTGCCCTTTACCTTTTTGCCCGCAAGCATAAGGTCCCCATGATTTACGTTATTGATAGGGTTGTAATAACCGTAGCAATTGGTGGAGCCTTTATTCGCCTGGGAAACCTGTTTAATTCTGAAATCTACGGGGTTGAAACCACACTGCCCTGGGGTTTTATTTTTGTGCGGAATGGCGAGGTACTCCCAAAACACCCCACACAGCTTTATGAGGCGCTATCGTACACCGCAATATTTATCCTGCTTTACTGGCTTTACCTAAAGGCCGATGGCAAGCTGCGTAATGGTTTCATTTTTGGCATCTTCCTCATCCTGCTCTTTGGCGCACGATTCCTCATTGAGTACGTAAAGGAACCACAGGTTGAGTTTGAAAAACACATGATGCTAAACATGGGGCAGTGGCTTAGCTTACCCTTTATTGCAGCAGGAATTGGATTTTTGATTTACTCATACCTTAAACCTTCGGTTTTTATCCCACAGGACAACATAAAGCCTAAAAAAGGGAATAAGTAGAAACATTAAAAAACGTCGGAGCTAAAGCCCGACGTTTTTGTTTTTCGTAATACTTTCAACCAAATAAGTATCACAGTGTTTTACAGGGTTTACACAGTGTTTCACAGTGTAAATCCGCCCAGTCTGCGCCATCTGTGTTCCATTCCAATTCACTTACAACCATCAACTATCAACCAACAACTAGCTTATCTGCGTCATCTGTGTTCAATTAAATTCACCATTAACTATCAACTAAAATTGTTAACTTTGAATGAATAAACCCTACCGATATGCCCAAAAGTATTTTCGATAACAAATCGTTGCTAATTACCGGTGGTAGCGGATCGTTTGGTAACGCGGTGCTGAGGCGATTCCTTAAAACAAATATTTCCGAAATCCGTATTTTCTCGCGCGACGAGAAAAAGCAGGACGATATGCGCCGTTTTTACAACGACAAGCGCATCAAATTTTACATCGGCGACGTTCGAAACGAGGGAAGTGTTCGTTCAGCCATGGTTGGGGTCGATTTTGTGTTCCATGCTGCCGCGCTTAAGCAGGTTCCATCCTGCGAGTTCTTTCCGGTGGAAGCCCTTAAAACCAATGCGCTTGGCACCGACAACGTGCTCGATGCTGCCGAAAAGTACCATGTTAAACGGGTGGTTACCCTAAGCACCGATAAGGCCGTTTACCCCATAAATGCCATGGGCATTACCAAGGCCCTGATGGAAAAGATTATGATTGCCCGCTCCAGGAATAACGACCCCAGCAAACAGGTTTTTTGCGGAACACGTTACGGCAACGTAATGGCCTCGCGCGGGTCGGTGATCCCACTCTTTGTGGAGCAAATAAAGGCCGGGCAACCCCTAACCATTACCGACCCCAACATGACCCGCTACATGATGACCCTCGACGATGCCGTTGACCTGGTGCTATTCGCCTTTGAGCATGGCCAACCCGGCGATATCTTTGTGCAAAAGGCCCCTGCAGCTACCATCGAAACGCTGGCCAAGGCCCTGCTGGAACTCTACAAGGCCAGGAACCCTATCAAGGTAATTGGAACCCGCCATGGCGAAAAGCTCTACGAAACGCTGCTAACCCGCGAGGAGATGGTAAAAGCCAACGACATGGGCAATTACTTCCGTATTCCAGCCGATAACCGCGACCTGAACTACGGCCTTTACTTCAACGAGGGGCAAACCGATATCACACAGATTGAGGAGTACAACTCGCACAACACCCGCAGGCTGAATGTGGAAGGAATGAAGGAGTTACTGCTTAAGCTACCGCTAATACGCAAGGATATACTGAACGAGGACATCGGGCATATTTACGAACCGTAAATTCTAATATTTTTAGCTGCACAATGTTTCACTGAGTACTACACAGTGTAACACAGAGTATAAAATGGAAGCCAACTGGATAACACGCGAAATACTTGATTCAGCTTACAAAGTTCATTCAGCCTTGGGACCTGGCCTTTTGGAATCAGCCTATCAGGCTTGTCTCGCTTATGAACTACAGAAAAAAGGATTAAAGGTTGAAACTGAAAAACCGGTTCCTTTGATTTATGAAGATATTAAACTTGAATGTGGGTATCGGCTTGATTTGCTGGTTGAAAACCAGGTTGTGGTAGAACTTAAAAGTGTCGACGCATTTACTGATGTACATATTGCACAGGTTTTAACTTACCTTAAACTTGCTAATAAACATATTGGACTTCTGATTAATTTTAATACAAAAAGTCTAAAAAATGGGATTAAGCGATTAGTTTTGTAAACACTGTGAAACATTGTGATAACATTGTGTAACTCTGTGAAACATATCAAAGTAGGCATTACCGGTCAGTCGGGGTTTATTGGTACCCACCTGTTCAACACCCTTGGGCTTTACCCCGATAGGTTTGAACGCATCCCCTTTGAGGACAGCTACTTCGATAACCCCACCCAACTTGAAAGCTTTGTAAAGGCTTGCGATGCCATTGTTCACCTGGCAGCCATGAACCGCCATAACGACCCCGAAGTAATCTACCAAACCAATATTACCCTATGCAGGAAGCTTATTGAAGCCTGCGAGGCTACCGGCTCTAAACCCCATATCATTTTCTCCTCATCAACCCAGGAGGAGCGCGATAACCTTTACGGTAAATCGAAACGCGAGGGACGTTTGCTCTTTGAGGAATGGGCTAAGCGTTGCAATGCCTCGTTTAGCGGCTTTATCATACCCAACGTATTCGGTCCGTTCGGTAGGCCATACTACAACTCGGTGGTGGCAACATTCTGCCACCAGCTAACCCATGGCGAGGAACCCCGAATTGATGTTGATGGCGAGCTGAAGCTTATCTACGTGTCGGAACTGGTGGAGCATTTTATTGAAAGGATAAAGCTCACAGCACAAAGCAATAGCAGTAAACCGATCATTGAAACGGTTCAAATACCGCACACTTCAACCAGTAAGGTGTCAGCAATACTAGCCAAGCTCAACGATTTTAAATCCGGCTATTTTGACAAGGGAACTTTCCCAGACCTTACCGATACGTTTACCCGCAACCTGTTCAACACCTTTGTTTGCTATATTGACCATGAAAAGTTCTTCCCCCGGTTGCTTGAGCTGAAAACCGACGATAGGGGCTCGTTTGTGGAGACCATTAAGCTGAACAGCGGGGGTCAGGTGTCGTTTTCCACCACCAAGCCCGGTGTAACCCGCGGAAACCACTTCCATACCCGAAAGGCGGAACGGTTTGCCGTAATAAAGGGCAAAGCCGTTATTGAGCTACGTCGCATTGGTACCGATAAAAAGCTTACCTTTGAGCTCGATGGCGATAGCAACCCATCGGTTGTGGATATGCCCATCTGGTACACACACAACATCAAGAACGTGGGGAACGATAATGTTTTCACCATTTTCTGGATTAGTGAGCACTTCAACCCCAACGATACCGATACGTTTTTTGAAACCGTATAATGAATAGTCGTTTCACAGAGTATCACAGAGTAATGCACTGTGTAACACTGTGAAAACATTGTGTAACCCTGTGTAACTAAAATCATGAAGAAACTTAAAGTCCTTACCGTTGTTGGTACGCGTCCCGAGATAATCCGCCTATCGCGTGTAATGGCCAAGCTCGACGAGAGCCCGGCCATTGAGCATATAACCGTCCATACCGGACAGAACTACGACTACGAGTTGAACCAGATCTTTTACGACGACATGGGCATTCGCCCACCCGACCACTACCTGGAGGCCGCCGGCGAAACCGCCACCGCAACCATTGGTCAGATCCTCATCAGGATTGATCCCCTGCTTGAAACTCTTAAACCCGATGCAATGCTGGTGCTAGGCGATACCAACAGCTGCCTTTGCGCCATCCCTGCCAAGAAAAGGCACATCCCCATCTTCCACATGGAGGCAGGGAACCGTTGCTTCGACCAGCGCGTACCGGAGGAGACCAACCGTAAGATTGTTGACCACATTGCCGATATCAACCTTACCTACAGCGATATTGCCCGCGAGTACCTGCTGCGCGAGGGACTACCAGCCGACAGGGTTATTAAAACTGGCTCGCCCATGTTCGAGGTGCTTAACCACTACCTGCCCCGCATACAGCAATCCGATGTTCTTTCACGGTTAAACCTGAAAAAGGGCGAGTACTTTGTGGTATCGGCTCACCGCGAGGAGAACATAAACTCCGAGCGTAACTTTGGCAACCTTATCCGCTCGCTTAACCTGATTGCCGAAACCTATGGTTACCCAATAATTGTGAGCACACACCCGCGCACCCGCAAGATGATTGAGGCCAAAGGGGTACAGGTTAACCCGCTGGTTAACTTCCTTAAGCCGCTTGGCTTTACCGATTACAACGCCCTACAGCAAAACGCCTACTGCGTACTATCGGATAGCGGCACAATCTCGGAGGAATCGAGCATACTTAACTTTAGGGCGCTGAATATCCGTGAGGCGCATGAGCGACCCGAGGCCATGGAAGAGGCATCCGTAATGATGGTTAGCCTTAACCCCGAGCGAATTATCCAGGGACTGGTTCAGGTACAGCAACAAAAAATCGGCACCGAGCGCAACTTCCGCCTGGTAGCCGACTATGCCATGCCTAACGTATCCGATAAGGTGGCTAGGATTATCTTAAGCTATACCGATTATGTGAAGCGTGTGGTGTGGGGAGAGGAATGATGTAGTTAGTGTGCAGGAGCGGGGGCAAGGTTAAAGGTTAAAAATTTAAAATTTCAGATTTCAGATTCAAGATTTTAGGTAATTTCTTATACCATCAACTAACAACCATCAACCATCAACTAAAACGGTATCACAGTGTTGCACAGAGTTCACACGGTGTTACACAGTTAAATCTGTATAATCTGCGTCATCTGCGTTCAATTAACTTTCTCTTAACCGCATTAACCCCCACTTAACTATATTTTTTGCTCTTTGAGTAACTAGTTCCTTAGTCCATTCAATATAGTTATCGGTCCAGCGCTGGGGATGAATGGTTATCATGGCTTTACTGGGAAACCGATTCTCGTTAACTGCCTTAATGATATCGTTAGTTGTTCTATAAACTAAGCCCTGTTCAATCCATTTCTGTTGCTGCGGCACCCTATCGCGAACCGAGTATTTAAACCCATCCCAACGCCTGCCGGTATCGGTAAGGTAAAACACCTCGTTAAAATCAATGTCAAAATATGGTTCACCAATAATACCCAGTTTACGGTAATCGTATTTATACCAGATTTCTTTATTATCCCACGGCGAGCGTGGACTACCATGCATACAAATAGTTTTAACGGGATATATTTTCCGAAACTCTTCCAAATTCTCACAAAACTCATTATATGCAACATCTATTAATTCTTCTCTTTTTCTTTCGCTTAACTTTTCACTTTTAACTTTTAACTTTACACTTGCCGTGTCCATCGTCTCGTAGTGATACCCAATCTCATGGCCTAAATCGGCTATCTTGTTAATAATATCAATATCAAAACTTTCAGGAACCATTCTGAAGTAGTATG
>NZ_JBBFKU010000007.1:0-98327 GCF_037481895.1 Tenuifilum sp. | reverse complement strand
TTAGAAAAATATCAACTGATTATCAGGCAGTATGGTGAACAAACAGGTGAAATTACGTTTTAGTCGGACAATAGTGATAAAAATTACACCTTCTGTTATTATGTAATTGCTGCCGAGCCTAATACCTGTTGCGATTTCATTAACTTCAATATATACAACATTGTTATTGAGTACATAAAAAATAATGGAGAATTGAACGAAGGTGTAATTGAACCATTAAATCTCTATCTAAAAGATGATCCAATTGTAAAGTCGTTAGGTAAAAATTCCATCAAACTTTATCCTTTTATTCTCTTTAAAAAGCAGATATTGACACTTTGCCCCGATAATATGGCATTTCGACAATTTGGTTCTTTTATCGTAAGCAGCACTTTAAATTGGTCGAACCTTCGATCCGAAGACATTGTGTACTTATTTGGAACATCGGATGATAAATCGGCCATGAATGAATTGCGCAAAGTGGTAAAAAGCATTGACCTGATGGAGTTTGCAGAGCAAAAGGATATAGCCCTCAATTTTATACAGTCCCTTGAGGTTAAGGAGGATGCTTTTATTGCTGCATTTAAGGTTTGATGGTATTAGTTTTTTTGTATTTTTACCACAAACAAAATGAATTCAAAATCATGGTTCGACTATTACTCATAAGCAACTCAACAAATGCAGGAGAGGCTTACCTGGAGCACCCCAAGAAGGAGATAGAAAAATTTTTAGGTAGCATTAAAAGGGTTCTTTTTATTCCCTGGGCCGCCGTTACGTTCAGCTACGATGAGTATGAGCAAAAGGTTCAGGAACGATTCAGTGAATTTGGGGTTGAGGTTGACTCAATACATCACCATCGGAATGCAAAGCTAGCGGTTCAGGAGGCCGAAGCAATAGTTGTAGGCGGAGGTAATACCTTTAAACTGCTAAAAACTATTCAGCAGACCGATATTATTGAAGCAGTAAGGAATAAAGTATTAAGTGGAACGCCCTACATTGGTTGGAGTGCAGGAGCAAATGTTGCCTGTCCTACCATTTGCACCACTAACGATATGCCAATTACGGAACCCGACAGTTTCAGCGCTTTCAGTTTGGTTCGGTTTCAAATAAACCCCCACTTCCTGGATGCTAACCCCGAGGGACATGCTGGCGAAACCCGTGAGCAAAGAATTATGGAGTTCGTTGAAATGGACCCACATGTATACGTTGTAGGACTCCGCGAGGGAACCATGATAAAGCTGGAAGATGTGCAGTTTAGCCTGATTGGCCCTAAACCTGCTCGAATTTTCAAGAAAGGACAACCACCCCGTGAGGTTTACCCTGGCGATGATTTAGATTTTCTTTTTGAGTAAAATTACTTTGATAGTGAAACAGGGTGCAAACCCTGTTTTTTTTATCTTTTCACTACCACATACTCAGTAGGCAGAGTAACCAGGAGCGAGTGGCTGATATGATCGATTCGGATAACCACCTTCTTTTTACCTGAATGTTCAACCATTTCGCCCTCAATTCCCTGAAGCGAGCCAAATCGGACCTCAACCCTTGTGCCTGGCTCAATTTGACCCTCAACCGCTTCAAGCTCAATATCCTGAACAAGCAGCTGCTTAATCTGATCAATTTGCCTGTCGGGGATAGGGACTGCTTTGCCTTCGAAAGTTATATACCGGACTACCCCTTGGGTATTTAATACATCATAGTAACGTTTCAAGTCAATACGGACAAATATGTATGAGCGGAAAAGGGGCTCATCTACCAATTTTTTTCTATCGCTCCACTGTTTTAGTTTTTTCTGTAAAGGGAGGAAAGTTTCAATCCCCTTTTCTACCAAACGGGCGTAAACCTTTTTCTCGTTTCGCGGCTTGGTGTAAACGGCATACCAACGCTCTAAATCCTTACTTTCCTTCATCTGGTTCTTCCTTTATTGTGCAAAGGTAATTGTTTTATGGCTTTTATTGAGATATAAAGTAAGTACTATCTGGTGTAATAAAAATAAAGCATTGGTTGATGGTTTAAGTGAAAGAAGTTATTTTTGTTTTCAAATCAAACCTAAACCAAATTTTATGAAACACCCATGTAAGG
Source organism: Tenuifilum sp. (assembly GCF_037481895.1). Taxonomy (NCBI): domain Bacteria; kingdom Pseudomonadati; phylum Bacteroidota; class Bacteroidia; order Bacteroidales; family Tenuifilaceae; genus Tenuifilum; species Tenuifilum sp. The sequence goes on along the minus strand of NZ_JBBFKU010000007.1, from coordinate 96,269 downwards.
CTGCTTGCACAAACACAGATGAACAACCGAGCGTTTTTTGCGAGCTCGACGAAGTCAAACTATGGGTGTTCAATCCGCTCGATAAAGTTTGTTAAAAGTAAAAGAGTAACGAGTTAGCATTTAATAATATAAATATTTTGTACGGATGAAACGTTTCTTTTCATTTTACGCTGTGGTTGCTTTTCTGATTTATGTTTTAACCATTTTGGTGGTAAAGCTTATTATTAATGGATACCAGGAGTTTAGCGTATCCTTTTCTGGAATATTAATTGAGTCGGCTATAGCTGGGTTTGTTTTTGTCTTTCTCTTTTTTGGAGCACTATGGTTAAACCTATCTAAGACTCTAGGTTATATAGAATCCGACTCATTTGAAGAACCTGCGTACGGTCATAGATTAAGTGAGCAAATAGAAACCCCGATCAAAGAGTTTAGTGAGTTAAAGGAGCGATTTACAAGCAGCTATTCATTCGTTAACGTATCGGATGATAGGGCCGCCATAAAGTTTCATAACGGTATAACCTGGAAAAATTGGGGTGCAGGAGGAGTAGCATTTTTTAATGCCGAAAAAGGAAACATACGCATAGTATTGATTCCCTTCATGGGATACTCCATGCATGCCACCAAGCAATTGGAAAAAGAAATGAAACGGGTTAAGGAGGTGCTTATGGGTTGATTTTTATGCTTAAATTAGCATAAAATTAGTTTAGGTGATAATTCTTGTAATTTCCGATTTGCATATCGACACAGGTAAAAAGCTTGGCACCTTTGGGTGGAAGGCTAAAGCCTTTATGTCCACACTTGATAGGGTAATTGAGCATTATGGTGTTGAGAAGGTAATATTAAACGGCGATATATTTGACCTCTACAAGTATTCCTACACGGAGATTGCGGAGGTAAATGCTAAGATTATTGATTATTTCAAACGAAAAGGTTTTATACAACTCCGTGGCAACCACGACATTTGGGTCCCTCATACACATGATCATTTCCATATTAAGAATTCTGCAGGAAAAACCATACACATTGAGCACGGACACAAAGCCGATTTTTTGAATGGCACACGCTTTGGCCGATTTATTAGCGTTACCATGTACTCGTTTCTTAAGTGGCTAGTCCGTTTCCGTTGGGTTGAACGCAAATTTTATAGCGCGGTTGATTACTTTGATGATGTTAACAGAATACCCCGAAAGTACAATACTATCAAATACCTCATGTATGCCCTTAAGCTACTTAAAAAGTACGATATGGTTATACTTGGGCATACCCATAAGCTTGAATCGCATAAGGTTTACTACCTGAATAGTAAAAAAATATATTTAAACTGTGGTACGTGCTCACTTGGAAGATTTCAAGCGGTTGTAGTAGATACTGAAAGTTTTGATTTTGAAACAATAAAAATTCCTCGTAAAACGGAATTTGATGAGTCGCAATTGCCGATTTTTAAAAGGAAAAGGTAACCAAACGCTATATGAAGCTAGTAGCCAACCTTTTTTAACACTTCTTTTTTACTATGGTAGTTTATAAAGTCCTACTTTCGGGAAAGGAATTTTTTAAGTATTGATTTTTGTTTAAACTAATTCCGCAAATAAACGTCATAAGTATGGTTCTTAAATAACGTTTTAAGTATGAAAAAAACTATTCTCCCCATTTTCATTTTGTTAACCCTAACCTCGGTAGTTTTTTCTCAAGAACCGTGGACACTTGAGCGTTGCATAGAGTATGCACTGGCTAATAATATCCAGGTTAAGCAGCAGGAGCTAAACGTAAAGGTAAATGAAGTAAACCTTTTACAATCCAAAATGGATGCATTGCCAACAATTAATATCAATGGTAATCATTCCTATAGTTTTGGCTTGGTAACAAACTACCTCACCAATACTAAGGAAGCCTTGAATACTCAGGCAACCAGTTTTTCAGTTAGTACGGGTTTGCCCATCTATAATGGTTTTCAGCTAACAAACACCCGGAAGCAGAACCATTTCGACCTAAAGGCATCAGTTGCCGATGTTGAAAAGGTTAAGAATAACATTGCACTAACGATAGCTTCGCTTTACCTTCAAATCCTTTATCAGCAAGAGCTGGTTGAGATTGCTAAAAGACAGGTTGAACTTTCCACAATGCAGCTGGAAAGGACTAAAGTTTTGGTTTCAGCTGGTAGTTTGCCGGAAGGAAACCTTTACGAGGTAGAAGCGCTTGTGGCCTCGGATGAGCTACAGCTTGTAAATGCTCAAAACCAGCTTAACCTGTCCTACCTAAATCTAACCCAGCTGCTTGAGCTAAAAACAACCGAAGGATTTCAGATTGCAAAACCAGTAATACCTCAAATAGATAGCGTAAAGCTGGTATCAGAATCGCCCAGTCAGATATTTGGAGTTGCTGAGGGAATAATGCCTCAAATACAGAGCGCGAGGTATAAGTTACAAAGCTCAGAGCTTGGCCTAAAGATAGCCAAAGGTGGTTTACAACCCCGATTATCGTTAGGGGCAAATTACAATTCTGGCGCACAGTACCGGATTCAGGATAATTACGCATTTGACGGCGACCCATTTATAACTCAGATTAAAAATAATGCGAGCAAATCGGTAGGCTTAAGCTTAAGCATACCCATATTCAATGGTTTAAGCGCTCGTAACAGGGTAACTACCGCCAAAATTGGTCTTATGAATGCACAGCTTGCGCTGGAAAGCGAGCGAAATGCATTATACAAGGACATTCAACAGGCCTATGCCGATGCTATTGCAGCCGAAAAAAAATTGCACGCATCGCAAAAAAGCAAAGCCGCATCGGAGGAATCGTTCAGGTACACCCAGAACCGGTTTAACCTTGGACTAGTAACAGCTCTTGACTTTACATCGGCCAAAAACAAGCTAGCTCAAGCCGAAACCGATTTGCTACAGGCAAAGTATGAGCTGATTTTCAAAACCAAGATACTGGAATTTTACAAGGGATTGCCACTTAAGCTATAGCTAATAGTTTTGGTAAAGCACTGAAAGCAAGTTACTTGCTAAACAAAGAGAATGTTAAACTGAAGTTAATAAACCATAAATACTTAAATAATGAAAAAGGGACTCATTAAATACTTGCTTGGAGCAGTTGTCATCTTGATAGTATTTGCAGTTGTTGCCAAGAAAAAGGGTTGGATAGGTAAGCCTTTAACCACACCCGTTTATGTTGAGAAACCTGAGTACAGAACTATTACTGAAGCTATTACAGCCAATGGTAAGATTCAACCTGAGGTTGAAGTAAAAATCAGCTCAGAGGTTTCCGGCGAAATTATTGAATTACCAGTAAAAGAAGGGAACTGGGTTGAAAAGGGAACCCTGCTTTGCCGCATCAAACCCGATACATATATTTCATTAAAAGAAAGAGCAATTGCTGCTGTTAACTCTGCAAACGCAAGGTTAATTCAGGCTAAGGCCCAACTTGCCCAGTCGGAGTTATCGTTCAATAGAAGCAAACAGCTTTATGAACAAAAGGCAATATCGGAGTCGGAGTATGAAACTGCACGAACCAACTACGAGGTTGCACAAGCTGAGCTAAAAGCTGCCAATTATAGCGTTGAAAGCGCTCAGGCATCGTTGCGCGAAGCCGAGGAAAATCTTCGCAAAACAACCATCTACGCACCAATATCGGGAACAGTCTCAAAGCTGAACGTTGAGCTTGGCGAACGTGTGGTGGGTACTATACAAATGGCCGGTACGGAAATCATGCGGATTGCTAACCTAAACCGAATGGAGGCAAGGGTTAACGTTAACGAGAACGATATAGTAAAGGTAAAGATTGCCGATACTGCATTAATTGAGGTAGATGCCTACCTGGGTCGTAAATTCAAAGGAATAGTAACCCAGATAGCCAATACAGCTAATGTTCAGGGAATTACAACCGATCAGGTTACAAACTTCGAGGTGCGAATATTTATTCTTGAAAAATCATATAAGGATCTTCTCACCAATTCCCAAACCAGTCCTTTCCGTCCCGGAATGTCCACTACTGTTGAAATTCTTACAAACACCAAGGAAAATGTACTAACCATTCCGATACTTGCAGTAACAACCCGAATTGATACTGTAAAGAAAACTGGAGAATGGGAAAAGGTTGAAAATAACACACAACCCGTTGTTGAATCCAAAACAACCAAGGTTGAGAAGCCGAAGGAGATTGTTTTTATCACCAAAGGCGATACCGCTCGAATAGTTGAAGTAAAGACAGGCATTCAGGATAACCAATATATTGAGATTATTGAAGGGCTAAAGGGCGATGAGGAGGTAATTACCGCACCCTATAGCGCAATATCGCGTAAGCTTAAGGACAAGTCGTTAATCAGAAAAGTTAAAAACAAAGACGAACTTTTTAAAACCGAGTAGTCAGTTTTTTTAGAATGGCAAAAATACTGTGTGTTGAAACTGGAACATCTGTTTGTTCAGTTGCAATAGGCGATGAAAATGGAATACTTGGGGTCAGAGAGCTTTCTGACCCCAAGGCTCATTCAACCATGTTGCCAAGCCTTATCAACGATGTGTTAACCGATGCTGGCTTAACGCCAAGCCAAATTAGTGCGGTTGCTGTAAGCAAAGGCCCCGGATCGTATACCGGTTTAAGGATTGGTGTTTCAATGGCAAAGGGAATTTGCTATACATCGGGAATACCGCTTATTGGGGTTTGTAGCTTACAGGCAATGGCGGTAGGTTTATCTCTATCCCAACCCAATTTACCTGCTGATGCAATACTTTGCCCAATGATTGATGCTCGACGCATGGAAGTTTACAGCGCGCTCTATAATCCCCAAGGTGAGCCCGTTTCCGATGTAAGGGCAGTAGTTGTTGAAGAAAACACTTTTGCAGAATTCTTACAAAACCAAAAAATTATTTTCTTTGGAAATGGCTCAACCAAGTGCAAGGATGTAATTAAAAGTAAAAATGCTATTTTTATCGATGGTTTTGAGCCTTCGGCACGCTTTATGCTGCCTATAGCATTAAATGTATACAAAAATGAAGAATTTGAGAATACAGCATATTTTGAACCCTTCTACCTTAAGGATTTTGTGGCAACAACCCCTAAGAATAAGATTATTCCCAATTCTTAATGGTTTTGTATTAGTGTTCATTTCCATTTTGAATATGAATGCTCACGCCCAGAATGGAAAGAGTGCATTTATAGGTGGAGAAAAGTTAAAGTATCAGATTTACTATGGATTTATAAATGGAGGCGAGGCAACCTTGCAGGTAAATGAGCAAGTATTCAATGGTAAGCCAGCCTACCATCTATATTTAAACGGGCGGACAGTTGGAATAGCAAACACGCTCTACAACGTAAACGATACCTACGAAAGCTACACCGACCCAGCCACACATTGGCCATACTTTTCCATCCGAAACATTCATGAGGGTCGTTACAGGCATTACAGCACCCAAACCTGGGATCACTGGAGTCGCCCCGATTCGTCTATTGTTATAAGTTCAAAAACCGGCAAGGTGGTTGTGGTTAAGGGGTGCCAGGATATTCTTTCATCGGTATACTACCTTAGAAACAAGATGTTGACCATTCCACCCCTAAAGCAAGATCAAACCGTTACGGTTGATACCTATTTCACCGATGAGAAATACCCTCTTACCGTCCGTTTTAAAGGATATGAGACTATAAAAACCAAATTTGGCCTGGTAAAGTGCATGAAGTTCATGCCTGTTGTTATAACCGGTAGGGTTTTTAAAACCAAGGACGATATGACCATATGGTTTTCCAACGACTCAAACTTTATCCCAATCAGAATAAAGTTTGATATTTTTGTTGGTTCAGTTTACTGCGATTTAATAGAATACAAGAACCTGGCAAACGAATTTACTGCGCTAGAGAAGAAGTAACCCCCAATTTCATCAATTTTACACATCAACTATCTACCTAAAGTTTATGTTAACAGGTAGTTATTAATTTTTTTATTATTTCAATTTTACTATATTTGCAACCCATTGTAAAATAGAATTATATGGCAACTACAGCGGATTTTAAGAACGGACTGTTCATTTTATTCAACGGAAAAATTTACACCATCGTTCAATTTCAACATGTAAAACCCGGCAAAGGAGGAGCATTTGTTCGCACAAAGCTTAAGAGTCTTGAGAACGGAAAAGTAATTGAGAACACCTTTAATGCAGGGGTAAAAATTGATGTTGTAAGAGTTGAGCGCAGGCCTTATCAATTCCTATATAAGGACGAGTTGGGTTATCATTTCATGCATCAGGAAACCTTTGAGCAAATATCACTTGATGAGTACAAGATTGAGAACCCTGATTTACTCAAAGAGGGACAGTATGTTGAAATGATGGTTGAGGCCGATAATGAGAATATTCTTACCTGCGAACTGCCACCATTTGTAGAAATGGAGGTAACCTATACTGAGCCTGGGCTAAAAGGCGATACCGCCTCGTCAACAGCACTTAAACCTGCTACTGTTGAAACTGGTGCCGTAATTAATGTTCCCCTTTTTATAAACATTGGCGATAAAATTAAAATTGATACCCGTACAAGGGAATACTCGGAAAGGGTAAAGTAATTTCAAAATAATTTAGGCGGATATTGTTTTATTAGTAATTTTGTAGTAACTTATTCCTCTTTTGGAATAAGTTATTTTTTTAGGTTAAAACTATTTTATGTCGATAACTGCCTCGCAAAATAGGTTAAAACTAAGTACGTTTAAGCTAAACGCGCTCCTAGGTATGGCTCAGGCCATAAGCGCTGAGCTGAAAACCGAGGAGCTTATCGACAGGTTTAAGCGTATCCTAAACGATGATTTAGGAATCGACAGGATATTGCTTTACAAGATAGAGGAGGGCAAGTGGCAACTGCTACTTAATAGCAATTGCCCCGAAAGGGTTGTTGAGAATATAAATGTAGAGCGCGATTTACTCCCCTTTAACGAGATCACCTTTGTAGGAGTATCGGAAAATCCCATACTACTTGAGCTTGATGTAATAATACCGGTAATTCAGAATAATCAACCGGTGGGGTATGTGCTGATAGGCGATACCAATGAATACGAGAAAGGGGTAAGTGCAACCATCCGCCATTTGAACTTTGTTCAAACCCTATCAATCATCATTTTTGTTGCCATTGAGAACCTGCGTTTATTCCATAAAAGCTTGGAGCAGGAGGCAATGCGTAAGGAGCTGGAACTTGCATCGCGTATGCAGTCGATGCTTATTCCTTCGCCTGCCGATATGCCCAAATTCCATGGTGTTAGCATTGGATCTTACTATAGCCCACACTTTGAGGTAGGTGGCGATTACTATGATGTTATAGCCCTTAGCCCAAACGATCTGGGTTTCTGTATAGCTGATGTTTCGGGTAAAGGTATTTCGGCTGCATTGCTAATGTCAAACTTCCAGGCAAACCTCAGGGCGTTATTCAGCAAGGATATTAGCCTTTCAGCGTTGGTTGAGAAACTCAATGAGAGGGTAATGGCTACGGCTAAAGGCGAAAAGTTTATTACCATGTTTATTGGCCGCTATAACAACCAAACCCGAAAGCTGGAATATGTTAATGCTGGTCACAATCCTCCCTTCATGTTTGTCCGAAATTCTGGTAAAATAATTCAGCTTTCATCGGGATGTGTTGGGTTGGGAATGATTGATGATATACCAATAATCAATCAGGGCGTTCTAAATATAGATGAGTCAAGCACTTTGCTCTGTTACACCGATGGACTAGTTGAAACCATTGATGGCGATAAGGTGGTTTACAACACAAGGATTTTAGAAAAGAACTTTTCGCGAAACCATAATGTGCAGCAAATAATAAACACCATTGCTCAGGAGAGGGAATCGGATGCGGATGTTTTTGATGATATTTCGATTCTAGGATTCGATTTTGAGTAAAAATGCTCCATGGCCAGGATTAAAGCAGCATAACCCCAGAAAAGAACTGCAACCTTGTCCATATCCAGAAAATTATTCATAAAACCATGCACAACATAGGTTATTAACCCATGTAGCACGCCTATTAGGATTACCCTGTCAGCGCTTTTGGGTTTTAACTTTAGGGCTAATTTAAAACCTCTGTAAAACAGTATGCCAATAATGAGGATGAATGCCAAAGCTGCTGGAAGACCCGCCTCCGATAACAGTCCCAGGTATTCGCTATGTGCATTTCCTTTTAGCCCAAGGTTTGAGCTTTCCCGGGTTTTAAGATACGAAGCCTGGTAGGGGGCATACTGAAACATGTATGTACCGGGGCCCCAACCTAGCAGCGGTTTTTCCTTAAACATTCTAATAGCCGAAGTCCAACGGTTAAGGCGTTCAACATTCGATTCATCGGTTCTAATATTGGCGATAGAGCTAATATGCTTTCGAATATCACCGCTCGATGCGGTTTTGTGCTGGTTTAGCCAAATTAGGATGTTGTCCTGGAAATGGAATATCGACCCAAAAAAAATTATTGCCAGTAGAGCTAAATATCGGAATCGAATTTTAAGCAACCATGCAACCCACACTACACCTGCCACCATTATGCTAAGCCAGGCCGCTCTTGTGTACGATAGCACAAAGGCTAAAGTAAGTACAATTGTTAATGCAAGGAAAAGTATTCTCCGCGTTGCTGTGTTGGATGATATGAGTAGAGCAATGCTAACTGGAATTAGCAAAGCTAAAACTGCTGCATATGATGTATGGTCAGTGAAGAATGGATTACATGAACCGTGGGCTACAAACTTATTGAACAAACCATATTCCCATTGCTTTGATAGAGTTAACAGAATTACTACAAACAAACCTATGGAGTAGAAAGCAATAAATCGTTTGAATGTAATATTCCCCTTAACAAGTAGTATGAAGGGTAAATATAGAAGTACGATGAAGTAAAGTGTTTTGAGAATTAAATACTTTAGGGAAACCAAGGGCATTGAACTGGTAATGGAAGTTAAAACTATCCATCCTAAAAAAAAGTAAATAGCTAGCAGTACAGGATGCCAAGTAAACCAACGGTTTTGATGATTATTTGATAGAAGCATAATTAAGGCAATTGGAGCTAATGCCACAAGCATTAACTCCGATGGTAACCATAAATCAATGGATATTTCCTGGAAAAATTCCGATAGAGGAATGGAGAGCGGGCTTATAAATAAGTAAACCAAGTAGAATTTTAAGGGGAAAGATAGGTAAGCCAGTAAAAAAATAAATATGATGGGTAGAATTACAAAAAAATCGCGCTCAGTTCCTATCAGAATAGCATTTATTAAAATGAAGATTAAGCTGGAAACAATTATCCACTTATCTTTAATATGGCTTAATATCGATTTAATGATATCCATTAGCGGGGTAAGCTGATCCTGCAAAAGGTATCAACAATTATATTTTTAAGCGCTTAAGATACTCCTGAAGGAAAAGCAAAAAAATTGCAAAAATTATTGCCGCTAAGGTTGAGGTTACAACAATTATACTGCGCTTTGGATAGGCTTTCTTGTCGGGTATATCGGCTTTGTCGATAATGAACTGGGTGGGTATCTCCTGATTTGCCTCAATTCTAGCAACAACAATGCTTTTTCGTAACTCGTTTAATTGTGTTGAAAGATCGGATATTTCAAAAGTATAACGTGTATGTTTTGCTCCAAAACCACCAAGCTTTGCAACCTCCTTATTTAAAATTGAAAGTGTAGATTTGTTGCCCTTTGAAAGTGCGTTTAGGTATTCCTTGTAGAATTGGCCTGCCTGGCGCTTGGGATCGATAACGCCATTTGTCATGACTGCAGCAAGTGAATCCTGTAAGCTGTTTAAATCCTGCTCAACCATTAAATATTGTTTCTCCAATGCTTTTAATGCGTTAACGGCCACCTGAGCTTTTATTGAACGCATAAGGCTATCGGAATACTCAACCACAGTATTAGCAATTTTGGCTGCCCATTCAGGGTCACGATCCAAAACCTCAATATTGATGCTTTGATATCGAGTAGGTTTTATTTTGATTTGTTCATCAAATTTTTGGTAACTCCTAAACCTAAATCCCTTTGATGTGGAGTCGATTTCCCAGTGTTGCTGGAGGTTTAACCTTGAAATTACCTTATCCTTTAAGGTACGTGAACTTAAAACCTGAAGGAACTGTTCCATCTCCTCGGTTTCGCCGAAGGTTGTTAAACCTTCCTGTTTATTTTCGGTAATCAGTTCCTTGGACACCTGATTTGCCACCGGAGGGAATATGGTTGCAGTGGCTTTATATTGATTTTTTACTAAAAGCGATGCAAAAGTGGAAATTATAACCGCAATAATTCCTACAGTAATTATCGTTTTTCGGCCATTCCATATGGTTTGAGCAATGGAAAGCATTGATTTGTCCATGCTAATATCGTTATTGTCCATAGCTGATGAATTAGAATACTTGATATCCAAATTTCATAATTTGCCTAATGAAAACCAAAGGCTTGCCGTAAAACAATGCTGCAAGCCTTCAAAAATTTTCCGAAATATATAACGGAATTAATCAACAGCAAGTATAATGCTGTAATTCTTTTTTCCTTTTTGAACAAGTATGTATTTGCCGTTGAGTAGTGTTTCGGCACCAATTGTGATGTCGGGATTGTCAACCTTTTGCTTGTTGATACTTAACCCTCCACCCTGAACCAGGCGACGAAGTTCCCCTTTTGATGGGAATACTTTTGTGATTTCGGCAGCAAGAACTGAAAAGGGAATACCCTTGGCAAGCTCCGATTTTTTAACCTCAAAGGTGGGAACACCCTCAAAAACGGAAAGGAAAGTATCCTCATCCATCCGGTTAAGCATATCGGTGGTGGCATTGCCAAATAGCATTTCCGATGCTTCCACTGCTTTGTTGTAGTCGTCCTCGGAATGTACCATAACAGTTACCTCGCGGGCAAGTGTTTTTTGCAACTTACGTAGGTGTGGCTCCTTTTTATGCTCAGCAATAAGGCTATCGATGGTGGTTTTGTCGAGCAGGGTAAAAATCTTGATATACCTTTCGGCATCCTCATCGGAGGTGTTAAGCCAAAACTGGTAGAACTTGTATGGTGAAGTGAGGCGTGCATCGAGCCACACATTACCACTCTCGGTTTTCCCAAATTTAGTGCCATCGGCTTTGGTGATGAGCGGAATGGTTAAAGCAAAGGCTTCGCCGCTAAGCTTACGGCGAATGAGTTCTGTTCCGGTAGTGATATTCCCCCATTGATCCGAACCACCCATTTGCAGCTTACAGTTCATGTTTTGGTATAGCCAAAGGAAATCGTACCCCTGAACAAGCTGGTATGAGAACTCAGTAAACGACATACCTTCCTTGGACTCCTCGCCAAGTCGTTTTTTAACAGAGTCCTTGGACATCATGTAATTTACAGTGATGTGCTTCCCCACATCGCGGATAAAGCTAAGAAAGTCGTAACCCTTCATCCAGTCATAGTTGTTAACCAGGACAGCCGAGTTGGGTTTACCGCTCTCAAAATCCAAGAACTTTGAAAGTTGACGTTTAATACCCTCCAGGTTGCGCTGTAGGGTTTCCTCATCGAGCAGGTTACGTTCCTGCGATTTTCCACTAGGGTCGCCAATCATACCGGTTGCACCACCAACCAGTGCAATTGGTTTGTGCCCTGCTAGCTGAAACCGCTTTAGAAGCAATATTTGTGCAAAGCTACCAACATGGAGCGACTCCGCTGTGGGGTCAAAGCCAATATATCCGGCAGTCATTTCCTTAGTAAGCTGCTCTTCGGTTCCGGGCATCATGTCGTGTACCATGCCCCGCCATTTTAACTCCTCTACAAAATTCACGGCAAACCATTTTAAGTGATTAAACAAAAAAGGCCAAATGATTTGGCCTTCAAATATAGTTCATTTAAAGTAAATAGCCGAAATGAATCTGACTAAATGGTGCATTATTTCGCTTTTAAGCGCTCAGAAATCGATTCAAAGTGAAGGTAAGGGAAAATGCTAGGGGCAAGCTTTGAAAGGGGCTTAAATAGCATTGATTTATTTTTGGTTTGTTCAGAGTAAAAGTTGAACCGCTGATTGGCTTTTTCAACAAAAACAATAATTACGCTTATTATTAATGCATATTTCAGTACACCGAAAACCAAGCCAAGAATCTTATTAACTATACCCAGTGGGGTTAGGTTAAAAAATTTATCGATTAGTTTTCCGGTAAAGTGAACAGCAATAACAACAACCACAAAGGTAATGGCAAATGAGACTAAAGGAATGTACTGACCTGTTAAACCAGCCTTTTCCATTAAAAGCATAGCAGTAAAATCGGAGAACCGGATTGCTACCCAAATGCCAAGTAAAAGCGCTGCCAGCGATGTGAGTTGCATAATTAGGCCACTAATAAAACCCCTAACTGCACCAACCAATAGTAGTATTACAATTATGATATCAAAAGTGGTCATAATTTAATTATTAAACAGTACACCTTCCTACACAGTCAAGTATCTTACCCAGATTCTCATTCCGAAGGAAGTATACAGTGTTTTTGCCCTCACGCTTGCATGAAAGTACACCCCTATCCTTTAAAATACCCAAATGGTGCGATGCAGTAGATTGCTCTATACCAAGAGTTTCATATATTTGGGTAACGGTCAACTGCCCCGATTTTTCCAACAAGCTAATAATTCCAATTCGGAGTGGATGGGCAATAGCTTTCAACATGCTTGCAGCCTGCTCAAGCTGCTCAATCTTCAATTCTTCAACCTGTACCATTATTGTTCTGAATTTCAATCATATTAAACACATGCAAATATATTAATATTTTGTTTTACCACCAATTGGTATTTATCAATTTTTTAAACATTGTTAGGGTAAACAGTGTTTAGTATGGGCGAAATTTGGTTAATTTGCCCTTTAATAGATAAAGATTTATGCTAAACCAGATAAAGGAGCCAATAAGTAATCATTTGAATGATTTTGAGCCATTTTTCAGAAAAAACATGGGCTCCGATATAAAATTGCTCGATCTGATAACTAACTATATTGTGAGGCGGAAAGGCAAGCAGTTACGGCCAATGCTTGTATTTCTGAGCGCTGGGGCTTGTGGCCAAATAAACCAGTCAACCTACGTGGCTGCAGGGATGATTGAATTGCTTCACACTGCAACACTGGTTCACGATGATGTGGTAGATGAAGCTTATGAACGGCGGGGATTTTTTTCAATAAATGCCCTATGGCGTTCAAAGGTAGCAGTACTTGTGGGGGATTTTATCCTGTCGCGGGGTTTGCTGGTTGCTATTGAAAATGGTCAGGTTGAGATGCTCAGGGTGATTAGTAGTGCTGTAAAGGAAATGAGCGAGGGCGAACTTTTGCAGATTGAACGATCCAGAAAGATGAATATTGATGAGGAAACCTACTACGATATCATTGGAAAGAAAACGGCATCGCTGATAGCCTCGTGCTGCGCCAATGGCGCAATATCAGCCAATGCGACCAAAGATATGGTTGACAGAATTTACCAATTTGGGAAATATCTGGGCATGGCTTTCCAAATCCGCGACGATCTTTTTGACTACCAGCCATCAGGGTTAATAGGCAAGCCTACCGGTAACGATATTAAGGAACACAAGCTTACACTTCCTTTAATTTATGCACTTTCCCAATCCGATACCCATGAAAGGAGACGAATTATCAGACTAATAAATGGTGGGAAGAAAGCAAACATTGCCGAGATTGTTGATTTTGCAAAGGACAAGGGCGGAATTGATTATGCCTCCAAAAAAATGTTTGAGTTTAGGGATAATGCTAAACAAACACTTGAAATATTTCCCGATTCGGAGTATAAGAAATCACTATTGCTCCTAGCAGATTATATGGTAAGCCGCGAGAAGTAAGATTAAAGCGAGGGTAGTTTAATCCCTTTAAAAAGCTGATAGGTTTCAAGGGCATAAATATCGGTCATGCCTGAAATATAATCAACAACAGCCATCACCTTGGAGTAATTATCGGAGCTTTCAGCAAGGTACTGTTCGGGTATCAGCCTGAGGGCTTTTTTTGAAATCGGCTTAGTAGGCTCAAGAACTGCACTTGTGAAAATATCGAGTAGTTCCCCAATAATGGTAAAGCCAGCAATTTCAATTTCAACCACCTTGGAATGGTTGTAAACCTGGTTAACAGAAACCTTCCGAATTTCGTCCATTGCCTTTGCAGATGCTCCTTCCATCTGGTCAATAAGCGGCTTTACGGGCTGGCCAGACATAATTTGGTCATAGCTTTTTGAAAAGTTGGAAGAACATTGCTCAATAAGTTTACTGATGGTAACAGCTCTTAGGTAAGCAATGCGTTCGTTTATATCGTTAACCGATGTAAGGGTTTCATGAATATCTTTCTTCTTACTTGTGGTTTCATCGTCAAAAAAGGAGAGGTAAAGGTTGGTTACAGTACTGGTTGAAAGAATTCCTAGCTTGTGCGCATCCTCAATATCCATCACCTGGTAACAAATATCATCAGCGGCTTCAACCAGGTAAACCAGGGGATGACGGCAATATCTTCCATTGCTAATCTGAATAAGACCCGTTTGACTGGCTATCTCGTTAAAAACATCGGCTTCAGATTTAAAATAACCAAACTTTTTTTCTTTCAATGTTGAAGGGTAAGGATACTTAACAATTGAGGCAAGGGTTGCATAGTTAAGACGGAAACCGCCGGTTCGTCGGCCCCTAAACTGGTGGGTAAGCAAGCGGAGAGCATTTGCGTTTCCTTCGAACCGGAGCAGGTCGCTTGCCTCCCAACTATCAAGTTCAGGAATGTGATGGTTGGAGAAAAAATGCCTAAAGGCATCCTCGCCGCTATGGCCAAAGGGAGGGTTTCCCAAATCGTGAGCAAGGCAAGCCGCCGAAACAATAGTAGGAATATCGGCAATTAGCTGTGCTGGGCACTCAAACCTTTCGGTTGATAAAAGGTTTAGTATGCTCCGCCCCAGCGATCGGCCAACACTGGAGACCTCAAGGCTATGGGTTAACCTGTTATGCACAAAAACGCTACCCGGGAGAGGAAAAACCTGGGTTTTATTCTGTAAACGCCGGAACGGGGAGGAAAAGATCAGCCTATCGTAGTCGCGCTGAAAGTTGGTTCGGGTATAGTCAATAGTCGATTTTGATGGCGATTCGCCCGTTCTTATTGGGCTTAAAAGTTTTTTCCAGCTTAACATAGATTACAGGATAAAAAAACCGGGTAAACCCGGTCTTATATTTGATTCTCGGATAGCAAATGGCTAACGTTGAAAGCGATTTTCATGATCTTGACCACATTCCCTTCAGCATCCCTTATTGGGGTGTAGGTTTCGTAGAACAGGTAGGTTTTATCGTTAATGCTGAACTTTGAAGTTTCCTTTCTAACAATGCCATTATTAAGATCGTCCCAGAACTGTTTGTAGTTTCTACGCTGTTCATCAGTAAATTCCATTTGGTAGGAGTGGTGCTTTCCAATAACATCATCGGCGTTAAGGTTAAGCAGCTGAAGGTAAGCCTCGTTAATGAAGATAACGTTCCCTTCAGGGCTATACTCAATAACGTAGGCGGAATCGTTTATGGCTTTATAGAGGTTTTCAAGTTCAATCACTTTTTTCTCAAGGTCGCGCTGAAAGGCTTCTTCCTTTTCGGATTTCTTTGAAATTTCCTCTTCCATCATTTTTGAAGCGGTAATGTCGCGGGTTATGCCAAAAGTACCAATGGTTTCGCCATGGGAATTTTTTAGAGGGAGTTTTGAGGTCTCAGCCCAGGTTACCCTACCGTCGTTCATTACCTCCTTTTCAACAATACCGATAATGGGCGTATCGGTTCTAATAATTCGTTGCTCATCTTCATAAGCAGGGCGGGCGTGTTCCTCAGTAAAGAAGTCGAAGTCGGATTTACCGATAAGCTCTTCTTGCTTTGACATTCCAAAGAATTCGAGGGTTGATTTGCTTACCTTAATGAATCGACTTTTTAGATCCTTAAAGTAGATTTTATCGGGAAGGTAGTTAAGCAGGGAGTCCAACAGCGATTTTTCCCATTCCAGCTGTTTTTGGTTTTCCTCCATTTCGGCAGTACGCTTCTCTAGCTCCTCCTTAATGGTCTCCAGCTCCTCAAGATTTTGCCTAACCTCTTCCTCCTGAGCCTTCATCTCCTCGGCCTGTTGCTGTGTTTTAGCCAGGAGTTCCGCTGTACGAATATTAGTTCGTACGGACTGGAGAGTTTGCCCAATACTCTGAGCAACCTTTTCAACAAACTCTATCTGGTAGTCCTCAAACTCATTGAACGATGCCAGCTCAAGTACGCCAAATATTTTATCCTCAACCTTTAGGGGTACAATAAGCAGGTTGCGTGGTTTTGCCTCTCCAAGCCCTGAGGATATTGCTATGTAGTTTTCAGGAATATCTTTTAAATAAATTGTTTGCTTCTCAAGAGCACAGGTGCCAACTAGCCCCTCCCCAAGAAGGATGTGTTTTTTTATAAATTTTTGTCGGTTATAGGCGTAAGCGGCAGTTAGCTCAAAGTAGGGCTCATCGGTGTTCTCATCGTTGTAAATGAAAAGTCCGCCCTGATTGGCGTTAAGAATACCAACCAAATTTTTTACAATGCTAGCGCTTAAGGCCTCAATGTCATTATTATTTTGTCGGAGAATATCGCCAAACCTGGCTAAACCCTCATTAACCCAACGTCGTTTTTCCTCGTCACGCTGCCTGATTAGCGCCTCTTCCCTTGCCTTGCGGAGATTCTCATTCATTTCAATCAGCGACTTACCCAAAACATCCTCATCGCTGAGGAGTTCAAGTGAGGTGTCGTAATTACCCATGCCAACCTGTTTAGCAAACTCGGTTTTTTTGTAAAGGCCCTCAACGGTTTTGTTCAGGTGGGTAATCATGGTGCCTATTTCGTCTTTGTTGTCAACATCAACAATCATGCTGTTGTCAACATGACCTTTAGAGAGGCGCTCTAAATTTTGGGTAACTTTAGATATTGGATTGATAAGGAATTTAAGGGTCATAAGGTAAATAAAGCCAGAAAGCAACAAAATGCCTATTAAACCAAAAGTAAGGGTTGTCCAAAAAACATGGCGAGCCTCTGCTAAAATGGTTTCGCGCGGTGTAATCAGTACAAAAGACCAGTGTTGTGGGCACTTACCAACTGAAATGGGGCGGAAAGTAAAGAATGACAACTTTCCGTTGATATCTGTTGCTTCAAATTCAATGGGTTCGCCATTTATAACCTTGTCCTGAACGCCATGTGGAGTAAATATGGACTCGTAGGAAAACAGGGCATCGTCGCCAATCAAATCCTTATCGGGATGGGCAATAAACTTTAGCTGAGGAGAAATGATAAAAGCGTAGCTATCCTTGAAGGGTACGATGCTCTTAACAACCTGATGGTAGTTTGAAAGGGGAATGTCGAGCCCGGCCACCCCGGCAAAATTACCATCGATAATGCAGGGAGCAATAACGCTGGTCATCAGAATATTTTCGGTTTGTCCCTCGTAGTTGTCAAAGTAGGGTTCCTCCAAACTTTCCGCTTTGTTTGTTTTTAGAGTAATATACTCCGCTGACGATTCATTTTTTTCAGTTCTTATGGTATTTGCCAGTATCTTACCGCCTTCGCGCCACGCGTAATTTTTAATGCGGCCGTGTTCGTAGGTATATCCGGGTTCAACAAATTTAAGTTCCCAGCTATCCCATACGGAAAGTACATCGGGGTATTGCTCAAGTATGTTGGTGTAGAGATTGTTGTATTCCTGGATATTTGATGTTTTCCCCTCTTTTATGGTTACTGCCATTGACGAGGCAATGGTGCGTGCAACAGACATATCCCTTTCCAGTGTTGCCTCAAATTTTTTTACCTCCTTATCGGCTAAAAGGGAAATGCGCGATTTGGCTGTTTCAATGGATAGACGGTTAAACCTAGCGCTATTTAGGAAAAGAAGGAAAAAAAGAATAAGAAACGATGTTCCGGTGAATAGAAAAATAATTTTTTCTTTTAACGACAACTTCATGATTGAAGTTAAAAGCATCGTTCTTGGTAGTTTCATAAAAACCTATTAATAAAAACTTTGATACTTTCTAATACGAGGATTAACACACATTACAGGGATATCAAGTTTAGCCTCCTGCTTGCTATCGAGGAAATCGTCATACTTGTCGGACATGATAAGAACAAGGTCTGCTTCAATTGTGCGGGCAAAGCGGAAAACTTCCTCCTCAAAAGTTCCCTTTTTCTTGGCGGTTTTAATACCGTAAACAATATTAACCCCATCGAGCATTTTTTTGGTGAAGTAGATATTGTTGGCCAGCTGTTTCTTTTTGCCATCGTCGGTTAGGAAAGGCTTAATGAGGTTAACGTTACACTTGTAGTACTTGGCAAGGTAAATAATCCAGTGAACTGCTTCCTTAAACTTCCGGTCGTAATCTACGGGAATTACAATTTCAATATAGTGTGAGTGGATTGGGGCTTTGCTGACTACAATGAAGGGGAGGGTTGTATCCTTGAAAAATAGATTTTTAAGGTATCGTGATATGCGATGCTCTTTACTGCCAAATTTATAGGCATAGTAGGCTACAATAAGGTTAACATGGGCTGTAAGAATTAACTCTCTGATAATACGTTTGGGGTATCCTTCCAGGACAAGGGTTTGTGGTTTAAAACCATACTTATGTTCAAGCTCCGAAGCAGCCTTTTCAATTTTGGCATTATAGGTTTCTATCTTCTTGAAATTTACCTTACGGTATATGGAGTCAATAATCCAGGCACGTGGGATGATGTTTAGCAACATGATCTCATTACCTCCGGCTTTTGCGAGCTGAAGGGCATGTTGAAAGGCAATTTCGGAACCTTCGGTAAAATCCCAGGGAACCAGAATGATTTTTTTAATATTATCCATAACCGGAACTTTTGGTCAGTATTTCAACTTTAACTATGCAAAATAGCAAATATTTAACAAAATAGTAAAAGTAATACAAAAAAATGTAAAAATCACTACAAAGATGTATCATTTTCTAATTCGTTCATCCATCGCTTAAGATTTTTGAGCTGAACATCCTTGTTTACATTCCTTAATCTACGGGCTGTTTTAGTAAAATACTGGTGTTTCTGGATGAAATCAATCTGTATCAAATTCCAATCGTGTAAGGAACCCACCATGCCATGCTCATGGAGTTCCTTGTAAAGGGCATTCGATACGGGTATAAAATCGGTTCGGCCAAGGTAATCCAAGTCGGCATCGCAAATTATTTCCTCCAGGATGTTTTTGGGTTTTGGGGGTAACTTGGTAGCCATAATGATTTCAGCAACCCGAGCAATTTGTTCGGGAGTATAGCCATAGCGGGGCAATATTTCATGCGCCATTTTCACGCTCATTTCCTCGTGCGTTGCATAGTCAATTAAGTGGCCCATATCGTGAAACAAGGCAGCTGTTCTAACTAAAAGCAAATCTTCATTAGTTATATTTTCGGCCCGGCCAATAAGTTCAACTTGTGTATAAACGTCGACAGTGTGTTTTAAATTGTGGTAGTAAAGATTTTTTGGGAGTCCTTTTTCCAACTTCTCAAGAACAAATTCTTCCAGATCGGCTAATCTTACAAGCTGAAGTTCAACCCTAAAATCATTGTTTGGGATATACCTGCTGGACTCGGAAAATTTTGGAAGGAATCCTTCCACAAAGTACATGTTAACATCGCCCTTGTTCTTGATTGGAATTTTTCCCCGGAATTTGCATTCGAATAGATCGCGAACAACCAGATAGGTGTTTTCTGAAATATTGATTTTTCCGGGCTCACTTGCCGATTCCATTCGGCTAGCAATATTTACTGTGGTTCCCCAGATGTCATAGGTCAACTTATTACGACCAACAATCCCGGCAATAACAGGCCCGGTATCGATGCCAATTCTTAGCTCCCAGATTTCTTTACCGTTATTGAGTTGCTGGTTTAACTTTTGCATGCAACCCATCATTTCCACTGCTGCTGCAACCACCTCAAAAGGATTGGTTCTGTTTGGATGGGGAATGCCGCCTGCACACATATAGGCATCGCCTATGGTTTTAATTTTTTCAATACCGTACTTTTCAACTATACTATCGAATTCAAAGAAAAGCCTGTCGAGCTGGTCAATGAGTGAATCGGCATTAATTTCATCGGTTATTCTGGTAAAGCCCTGAATATCGGCAAAGAGAACTGTAACCATCTGAAATTTTTGTGCATCAACCTTTCCCTGGTCAATTAGTTCTTTAGCCTTTTCGCGGGGCAAAACCCGTGAAAGCAGGTTTTCGGTTTTCTGTCTTTCCCTGAGTAATTCCTCAGTTCTAACAAAGAGCTTCTGCTGTAGGGCAAAACTCTTTTTGGTGTAGTAGTAACGCACATAGAGCAACATTGCAGCAAGAGTTGCAACTGCCAATAAAGAAAACGCTATTAGGGTTGAAAGGAAAGCCATTTGGTAAAACGCAAAAAATTTCACATACTAAGATAGAGCGATTGCGAATCTTTATCAAATATTTTAACAATTTGTTTAAACAAATTTCTTTTGAACTCAATAAAAATAATAATTTGATTAAATTTGAAGGTGATTTATGAACGTAATGTTTTAGGGGAAAAGCCAAATAACGACAATTATGACTGCTAAAAAATCAATTTTGGTTCCAACTGATTTTACGGAAGTTGCATGGTTTGCCCTGCAGCATGCCATAAGGGTTTCTGAAGTTGTTAAGGAGCCAATTCACATCTTACACTGTGTTTCGGAGCCAGAAAAACTTGCTGAAGCCGAAAGTAAAATGGCTTCACTTATCGAATCGGTAAAGAGCAAGTACGCTGTTACTCCAAAATCGATAGTCAAAGTAGGTAACTACATGACCGACATAGCTTCAACAGCCGATGAAATAAATGCAAGTATGGTAATTATGGGCTCATCAACCGTAAAGGAGATGGATGAGAATAAGGTTTCGTGGGTGCTGAAGCTAATTACCAGCTGCAAGGTTCCCTTTATAACCATACAGGAACCACCGGTTAACAAGCGTTACGATGATATAGTATTCCCTGTGGATTTTACCATTGAAAACAGAGAGAAACATGAGTGGATATCGTATTTCTGTGATTACTACCTATCCCGTTTCCATATTATTAAGCCCAATACATCGGATCCCAAACTGATGGCACAGATTGATATAAACCTGGCTTCGGCCAAGAAATTTTTAGATGAAAGGGGCGCCAAGTACGTGGAGTATACCGTTCCCGGCATTAAGAAGTATGAGGAGGAAGTGCTGGACATGGCCGTTAATATTAGAGCTGACCTAATAATAATTATGACCACTCCAACCAGTAAGGATGGTAAATATATTGTTGAACCCGAGGAGCAATATATTCTGGCCAATGCAAGGCATATACCAGTAATGAGTATTAATCCCCGATAATTCACTTATGGCCGGTAGCAGTTTTTCGCTTGTGTTTGCCACCAACAATCCACACAAGCTTAAAGAGGTACAGCATGCCCTTGGGGATAGGTTTACCCTGGTTACTTTAAGCGCTGTTGGTATTACCGACGAAATACCCGAGGAATATGATACCCTTCAGGATAATGCACTGCAAAAGGCACGCTATGTTTACAACAAAACAGGTCAAAACTGTTTTGCCGATGATACCGGTCTTGAGGTTGAGGCGTTAAACTGGGAGCCAGGTGTATACAGTGCACGCTATGCTGGCGAGGCAAAAAAACCGAAGGATAACATACGTAAATTGCTTAGTAATCTTAAAGGGGTTGAAAACCGTAAGGCCCGATTTAGAACTGTTATCGCATTAATACTTAACGGCGAAGAGTATCTTTTTGAGGGAGTAGTTTGGGG
Source organism: Tenuifilum sp. (assembly GCF_037481895.1). Classification (NCBI taxonomy): domain Bacteria; kingdom Pseudomonadati; phylum Bacteroidota; class Bacteroidia; order Bacteroidales; family Tenuifilaceae; genus Tenuifilum; species Tenuifilum sp. The sequence continues at coordinate 74,505 of NZ_JBBFKU010000007.1, read as the reverse complement.
GAAAATCATTGACCAGGAACGGGGAGCCGATGGATTTGGCTACGACCCTATTTTTGTACCCGATGGCTTTACCGAAACGTTTGCCGAAATGCCTTTATCGCTCAAAAATCAAATAAGCCATAGGGGAAAAGCCGTTGAGGAGTTATGTAAATTCCTAAAAAGCAGGTTTTAGCAATATTAATCAATCATTAACCGTTTATTCTTTAGTTACACCGGGTAAAATAAATCCTTTAGCTATGGTAAAGAGGATATATATCCTTTTATCCTTCATATTTGTAGGCATTTGCAAGGTTCACACCCAACCTGCCATAGGGCAGTGGCGCGATTACTATGCCTTTAACGATGCCCGTGAGCTTAGCTTTAGCGGTTCAAAGCTTTACTGTGCAGTGGCAAATGGCTACTTTACCTACGATACCGAAAACGGCGAGCTCATCAAGTACACAACTGTTTCCGGATTAAGCGAGGTTGATATTACTGCATTATCAGCAATACCACAAAAGCAGATAACGTTAGTTGGGTATAAATCTGGCAACATTGATTTAGTGTATGAAAACACCAAGCGGGTTGTCAGCTTGCCATTCATTAAGGATAAGCCCATGTTGGGCAGCAAGTGCATTAACCATTTTTACTATTTCAACTCATTGGTTTACGTTTCAACCGATTTTGGCTTAGTGGTAATTGATCCCGATAGGCTTGAGGTAAAGGATACCTACTTTATTGTTGAAAACGCTGGTACCCTAAAGGTCAACAGGTTGGTTGCCTGGAATGGAAAGTTTTGGGCAGCTACAAGCCAGGGTGTTTACAGCGCAAGTACAAATGATCCTTTGCTAATAAGCTATGAACGATGGAGCAGGGAACAATTCTTTACTGACCCTGCAGCGGAGTGCATCGGGGTTTCAGCTGATGAAACCCAATTGTTGGCTTTGGAAAAAGTTAGCGGTAACGATATTCTATGGATGAATTCTGGTTCTGGATGGGTTGAGGTTGATAGGCCTTTTGACGAAACCCTTGGTGTATCCATAGGCTTTCAGAAAATAGCTGCCTTTAGCAGTAATTCTATTCAGAAATATAGCTTGCAGGGCGAGAAGTTAGAACTTGTTAGCAGTTACCTTTTTGGTGGCACTCCAAAAGTTGCCGATTGTATACCGCTTGAAAACAATGCATTGGCTGTTGCCGATGAATTCAATGGTTTAGTGATTATATCCCCTACAGATCAAAGCGTTCATACTCCTACAGGCCCGTTTAGTAACAAATTTTTTCACATTGATGCAAGTGCAAATATGGTTGTGGCGGCATCGGGTGCATACGATGCAGCTTTTGGGAATTTTTGGAACCCGTTTATTGCACATACTTTTTCCGATGGCCGATGGTCGTACTATGCTGATTGGTTTAATCATGATGCGGTTAGGGTGAAGGCTGATCCCCGTAACCCAAATGTTTTTTTTGTTGCAAGCTGGGGTGGAGGTCTGTATAAACTTAATAGTGGAACCCTGGCGGAGCATTATAATCCCGATAACAGCACCCTGCAAAGTGTATTTCCAGGACAACCATACTGCAGAATAGCTGGTATGGACATTGATATCAAGGGAAACCTTTGGGTAGCAAATTCTGAGGTTCCCAATCCCATATCGGTGCTTACGGCACAGGGGGTATGGAAGTCGTTCCCCTATAACACAGCAATTGGAACTTCAAGGATTATTTCACTTACCGTTTCGCCATCAGGGATAATCTGGTTGGCTTTAGCCCGCGATAACGGTTTGTTTGTCCTTAGCCCCGGTAACGACGTAGAGGCCGCAAGTGACGATATCTACCTTAAATTCCGACCGCGCGACGCCAATGGCAATTTATTTTCCAACGAGGTTACAGCACTTGCTTTTGACAGGGATGGTTATTTATGGTTAGGAACTAACCAGGGAGTTTTGGTAAGTTACAACCCGCATAGGGTATTACAGGGCGAAACCAGTTTCCAAAAAATCAAGATACCCGATGTAGTGGAAGGTCTGGCTGTTTACCTCTTGGAAACCGAAGAGGTTACGTGTATTGATGTTGATGGTGGCAACCGTAAATGGTTTGGAACCGCTAAATCGGGGGTTTACCTTTTTTCGACCGATGGGACAAAACAGGTACATCATTTTAACACCAAGAATAGCCCCTTGCCATCAAATACGATACTAAGCATTAAAGCGCATCCGGTTACCGGTGAGGTGTTTATTGCCACCGATAAGGGCTTGATTGCCTACCGTAGCGATGCCAGTGAGCCAGCTAATACGTTTGATAAGGTTTACGCTTTTCCCAATCCGGTTCGCCCTAACTATAGTGGGGTTATTACCATAGCCGGGCTTATGGACAATAGCGTGGTTAAAATAACCGATATTGCTGGAAACATTGTTTATGAGACTCGCTCAAATGGAGGTTTAGCTACATGGGATGGGAAAAATAGGAACGGGCAGAGGGTTGCTACTGGCGTTTACCTAATATTTTGCTCCGACTCAAAAGGCGAGCAGGCTGCTGTTACTAAACTTCTTTTTGTAAAATAGGCCCATGTTACAGCACAATAGGGTAATTGTACTTAGGACTGTTAGGTTTAAGGAGAATAGCCTGATTGTAAGCTGTTACGCACGTGAGCATGGGCGGATTGCTCTGTTAGTAAATAACGCTTTCCCAAAGGGAAAAAAAGCGGGATTGAATGTTTACTTCCAGCCCCTATCCATTCTCGATGTGGTTTACTACTATCGTCCAAACGCTGAGATGTACAGGGTAAAAGAGGTTACCCCTACTTACGCATTCACCAGCCTACACCTAAATCCTATTAAGCTCACAATTACTATTTTTCTCAGTGAGTTAATTTACAGAACGGTACGAGAACAGGAGACAAACCAGCACCTCTTTGCCTTTATAGAGAGTTCAGTTCAAATGCTCGATAACCTCAATACCGGTGTAGCAAACTTTCATCTGATTTTCATGGTGCAGCTTTCGCGGTATTTAGGGTTTTACCCCTTAAACCGATGGAGTCCAGAAGAGCCTTACTTTGACATAAAGAACGGTGTTTTTTGTGGGGTAGAACCCGCTCACGGCTTTGTGCTTGAGAAACAAACCAGCAATCTGCTTAGCAATTTGATTGATACACCCATGCTCAACCCTGAAATGCTGAGTTTAAATCAAAATCAGCGACAAATACTCATTGAAGCCATTGCCTCGTTTTACCGCTTTCACCTTGGTTCTGGAATACGTTTCAGAACCCTACCAATTCTTATCCAGCTATTCGAATAGCTGCTTTCATCAAATAAACCCTGCATTCCATCAAAATTGATATGATAATTGAAATACAATTTGTAATTTTAAACTACAATCATTGTTTTTAATTCACTATGACCCAGAAGGTAGGCGAAATAACAGTTTTAAGCGACGACAGCTTGCAAAAGCTAATCAGGGAGTACAGGGCCATTGACATGACTTCTTTAACACCCAATGAGAAGGGATTTCAGGAGTTTATTGATAGAAATATTGTAGATTACAATTTTGATATGGATCGTGAAGAAAGCATGAATCCATACCAAAAACTCTCAAAGTACATACTAAAAAAATACTTTAGGGCGATAAACCCTGAAACCGAGATAGCCTTTGTTAGTGGTGTTAACCTGGCGGTTTTTTTAGCAATTGCTTCAACCGTAAAGGATGGCGATAGCGTGATTGTGTTTGAGCCATTTACTTCAAACCTAAAAACAGCAGTAGAGCTTTGTGGTGCCCGTCCTGTTTACATACCTTTAAGAGCTCCCGATTTCCGCATTGATTGGTGCGAGGTTCAGCGAGCCATTAATGCTACAACCAAGTTAATGGTTATATCATCGCCTCATCTATTAACCGGACAAACACTAACAGCTGAGGATTTTGAGGAGCTGCAAAGGTTGATAAATGGAACCAAAATCAAGCTAATCCTAAACGAATCTATGGCAGAGCTGGGCTATAGTAGTTCTGAGGGAACAAGCGTTAACTTTTACCCAAGACTTTGTCAGGTTGCTTACCGTATAGGTTCGCTCAATATTCCTGTTGCACTTAACGATAGTGAAATTGCTTACTGTATTGCACCCGAACCACTAATGGGTGCCTATAAAAATATCCATTCGGCTATTACCTCGAACCCCAACCTAAACCGAGCTGAAGATTTTATCAATATTCTGAGCGCCGAGATAGAAGGGCACATGCTAGCCGATTTTCTGGATGAGAACTACAAGCTTTTACAGGAGACACTTAAGGATAGTAAATTTATTCCCGTAAAGCAATCGGCGGGGTACATGGTAATGCTTGGATATAAAGGCTACGCCGATATCCGTGATGTTGAAATGGTTGAAAAGTTAATAGTTGAGAAGGGCGTTGGTTTACTGCCGCTTTCAGGATTTTACCACGATAGGCAGTGTCATAGGTATTTGGCTATGAATATCACATTACCGCGAGATGAATTTAAAGAGGCCTTAAGCCGATTGGCTAGCCTATAAGAAGAGCTAAAAGTTAATACTATACGAATAGTATTTAAAAATGGCGAAGATAAACTTCTTCGCCATTTTTTATTATATCATATTTAGTACCAATTAAGGTAGCTTAAACCTTTCGCCGGGTAAAAGAACGTCAATTTTAAGCCCTTTAGCCCCAAGGAGCGAATCGTTGGGATTGGGTTTAGATTTTGATGCATCTACCAAAACCACCTGACCTATACCGCAAACAGTTGCACTATCGCCTGAAATGAGCAGTGCGGTAGATTCGTCAATGCCAGCACAGAGATAATCGGGGTTTTCAATGCTAACGGCAATGAGCCTATTAAGCCGTTCACGTTTAACAAAGTGTTGGTCAACAATAATATTTTTTACTAAACCAAGCCCTTCGGTTATCTCAATATTATTTGGAACTAAATGGCCATACCTTTCATCATCGGGAAATTTAAGTTGTCGGCCAGTAATCATTAGTTTACTCATTACAGCTGCACCAGCGCTGGTTCCGGCAATAACTGCTCCGTTATGGTAAGCGCATACCAGTGCTTCATGTATGGGAGTGCCGCCTACAATATCCATAAACTTTTTTTGATCGCCTCCGGAGATATAAATAAGCGAGGCCTTTTTAAGGGTATCAACCCACCACTGTTTTATTGTATCGCCCTTTTGAAAAATGATTGAAAGGGCACTGTTAATACCCCGGTCAGTAAACTGTTTTGTGGCGTAGTAAGCCGCGCTATCGGGTTCTTCGCTTGCCATGGGCAGCACAACCAGGTAACCCTTTTCCTTAATTTTTGAAAGATTTATGATTTGCTGTACCATGGCATCGGGGCGTTTCCCACCTCCAATAATATAAAGCTTGCCTTTGCTAGCGCTTTGCTGCGTGCATTTCAGGAACGAAAGCGAAACTATACCAAGTAGTAGGTATAAAAGGATGTTTTTCCCTGTCATATTCAAAGTTTTATAGTAATACAATTAATCAGGGGCATGCACTTAATCGCAAAAAAATTATTTCTCTAAATGTTGTTAGACTAGGAATAATAAGATGATTCAAAATTCAAGTAGACATCCAGGCTAAAAAAGAATCAACCCATTAAGTGATAGCTTAAAGTTGGGTGTATGTATAGTAACCAAACTTTAAAATTCAATGCCTATGAAGTCGAAAATTTTACTCACCACTCTGTTTGTAGCCATAGTAGCGGCAACTTTTGCTCAGCCGCTTTACTGGCGCGAGGATCTGCCCGATCCCACAAAAACTTCAACCATAACTCGCGATAATTCTGTTAAAAGCGAGGGTGATTATTCACTCAAGTATGTTTTTACCGACGACGGAACACCCTACTTTATATGCGACACCTTTGCAGTGACAGGAGGGGCAAATTATGAGTTTAAAATAGATTACCTTGATAACGATCCGGCATGTAAAATATCAGCAAGGTTGTGGTTCTTCTCAGCACCAAATACCTCATACCTTGAGCGCCAAACCAGCGGAGCAACAACCGATTCGGGCGATTGGCAGACCATAACCATATCGGGAACTGCCCCTGCAGGTGCAACCCTGGCCTATGTGGCTATACGCATGGGGACCGATGCAGCCTGGGCGGGTAGTGGTACTTTCTGGGCCGACAATGCCCGTTACTTTGAGAATGGTGGAACTACCAACTTAATTAAGAATGGAGGTTTTGAGGGTTGGAAAGTGGTTGAAAATTCAACTATTAAGAATTGGCGTGAGGATTTGTACGATCCCTCCAAAACATCAACTATTACGCCTGAGTTAGCCAAGAGCACCCATGGGTTCTACTCGGTTAAGTATACCTTTACCGACGATGGAACACCTTACTTCATTTGCGATACCTTTGCTGTAACCGGTGGAGCCACCTATGAGTTCAACATTGATTACCTGGATAACGATCCAGCCTGTAAAATTTCAGCAAGGTTATGGTTCTTCTCAGCTCCAAATACCTCATACCTTGAGCGTAAAACAAGTAGCGCAACAACCGATAATGCCGATTGGCAAACCATAACCATATCGGGAACTGCCCCTGCAGGTGCAACCCTAGCCTATGTGGCCATACGAATGCAAACCGATGCTGCCTGGGCGGGTAGTGGTACATTCTGGGCCGATAATGCCCGTTACTTTGAGAATGGTGGTACCACAAACCTGATAAAGAATGGTAGTTTTGAGGAGTGGGAAGCCCCAACCGAACCAGAATTCTTAACCTATAAGTTTGAAGGATTAAACCCTGTGGTTAATGGGGCTATTGATAAAACAGCCAAGACTGTAACTGCTACAGTTCCTTTTGCAACCGATTTAACCAACCTTGTAGCTTCGTTTACTACCAATGGAGCCACCGCTAAGGTAAACGATGTGGTTCAGGAAAGCGGCGTTACACCAAACGACTTTACAAATCCCATAACATACAAGCTGGAGTTAGGAAGTGTAAACGCCAACTGGGTTGTAACGGTTAGCAAGGCTGCACCTGCTACCGGTAAGGATATCCTTTCGTTCCGCTTCGAAGGTCTTACACCACCTGTTACAGGTATTATAAATGCTGCTGAGCATAAGGTTACCGCAGAGGTTCCTTTCTCAACTGATTTAACAGCACTTGTGCCAACCATTACCATTTCACAGTACGCTACCATTTCACCTGCAAGTGGTGTGGCTCAAAACTTCACCAACCCTGTAACCTACACTGTTACCGCTCAGGATGGCACAACGCAAGCATGGGAAGTAACAGTAACCAAGGCTGCAGAGGGAAGAACAACGCTGCTGTTCGAAGATTTTGAGAATAAGATTTTAATACCCAGTGGGTGGGTGTTAATCAATGGCGATGGTTACACACAAGCACCAGGGGAAGAGCGTTGGCAGGATAGCGCATGGGTGGTTGCAACAACCAATCGTCAGGAGCTAAAAGGAACCCAGGTTGCAATGGCTTCATCGTATACCAGTAATATGCCTATGGATGGCAAGGCATACGACTGGATGATTTTACCTAAGGTTGATTTAGGTAATAATACCACCATTGCATGGCAGGCTATGTCAACTACAACCTCAGGCAATTATCCCGATGATTACATGGTAGTAATTGCTCCTGCAGTGGATGGTGTTACTCCTACCATTTCATACTTTGAAACAGAAGGCAATATATTGCTTGAGGTTAAGCCGGAGAGCTGGTCGCAGTACGTTGGGCGTCCTGGCCAGGGTTTGGCTACCCGCTCTATTAACTTGCGTAATGCAAAAACAGTAAGCGCTCCCGATGGTTGGTTCAACCGTCCGGTTTGGATTGCGTTTGTACTGATTACCGACCTTTACGTTAATCCTGATACCGGAATTCCAAACAGTTCCCCCGGTGGTTCAAACCTTGCTGTTGATAATATCCACATCTACAACGATGTTCTAAGCGGGATTAGCGATAATGCCAAGAACCTGCTTAATACACTTGTTTACCCCAACCCTGCTTCCGAAAAAGCAACCATTCTTGTCCCCACCCAACTGGGAGGTAAGGTTGATGTTGTAGTAACCGATATTCTAGGGCGAATGGTTTACAGCACTTCCATAAACGCAACCGAAAACCAAACCCGAGTAAATCTTGAAACAAAAGATTGGGGTAATGGCATTTATATGGTTAGAACCACTTACCGTGGTACAACCGGTATTAATAAGCTAGTTGTAAGGTAGACCTTTACTTTGACCCAAATAAAAGGGCTACCAATCAGGTAGCCCTTTTTATTTAATACTTATTAACCAATTCCGCTTAAGGGGAATGCAATGTATACACGTATTACGATAAATGACTAATTTTACCAATAAAATTAAAATCAATGAGCTTAAGGCTAAAAGCGAAACAGTTGAAGCGGATGATGCTGGGGATTGCTTCCGAAAAGGAAAAGCAAGAAATTTACAACTCGCACGAATCAAATAGTATGCTTGAGCAGGTTTGGAATAATACCAATTCTGAACTTTCACAACCATCTTTTGATAAGCAAAAGCTATTCCAAAAAATTAGTAATCAGATTGATAATAATAATGTACCAACTATTCGATGGTACCAAAAGCCATCCTTTAGGGTTGCTGCATCAATTGCTGTGCTGGTTACAATATCGCTTTCAGCAATTTACTTCGTTTGGAACAATAGAAATTTTGCTGAGAAACAAATGTTAACTGTTTTTAGCGGAAGCAATTCGATGCAGCAAGTTGTTCTTCCCGATGGATCGAAGGTGTTGCTTAATAAGCAAACAACCATCAAGTACCCCAAAGTATTCAGTAAAAAGGTTCGACGAGTTGAGCTTTCGGGCGAAGCAATTTTTGAGGTAACCCATAATCCAAATCAAGCCTTTATTGTGGCTGCCAACAATGTTGAAGTTGAGGTTTTGGGTACAGTTTTTAACGTTATGGCTTATCCTGCCGATGGAATGGTTACTGCAACCTTAATTTCCGGTAAGGTTAAATTGAAATACATTGACCCAAGTACAAAGAAGGAGCAAAGTGTAACCCTTGCCCCAAACCATTCGGCCACATACTATTTTAACCAGAATCGCTTTGAGGTTTCAATGGTTGATGTTAGTAAAGTAACCGCTTGGGAGCAGGGTAAACTAATTTTCAGCGATGAGCCAATTGAAAGTGTTGTTAATAAGCTTAGCCGTTGGTATGGGGTTGAAATCTCGCTTAGCAATGACCTTAAAGGAAAATATAGGTTAACCATGACTGTTGATAACGAAACTATCGATGAAGTTCTGCTTATTATTTCCAAAACTATTCCTATTGGATATTCAAAATCTGATAAGCAGGTATCAATTTACCCAAAACAGTAAAATATGTCCATGTTTACTCTTATAGCTAACGCTGAAGTGTATGCCCCTGATTACATGGGGAAAAAGGATGTCCTGGTTTGTAACGAGACAATCATAGCTATTGATGATAGCATAAACCCCAAAATGCTGCCCGGTAGTGAAGTCGATATAATAGATGCCACCGCATTGAAATTGATACCTGGTTTAATTGATGCCCATGTTCACATTGCAGGAGCAGGAGGCGAAGGTGGTCCATCGACCCGAACGCCAGAGCTACAGCTCAGCCAGCTTATTGCCGGGGGGATTACAACCGTTATAGGCTGCCTGGGTACTGATGGAATAACCCGCTCCCCTGAGGCCGTTCTCATGAAAGCAAAATCGCTAAGGGCTGAAGGGGTATCGGCTTGGATGTACACAGGATCGTATCAGGTACCCACACCAACCATTACTGGCTCTATTGCACGTGATTTGGCACTTATTGATGAAGTTATTGGTGCAGGCGAGATAGCCCTTTCGGACCATCGCAGTTCGTGGCCTACAACTGCAGAGCTAATCAGGTTGGCCGAGGAAGCCCGGGTAGGAGGTATGCTCGGAGGTAAGGCTGGCATTGTGAACATTCACATGGGCGATGCCAAAAACCCTTTTCAACCCATTCACGATGCGGTTTCGCAGAGCGAACTTAGCTACAGGCAATTCCATCCAACCCATTGCAACCGAAACGATTACATCTTTGAGGATGCTAAAAAATACGGCAAGGAAGGGTATATTGATATTACAGCCAGCTCTTACCCTTACTTCCCGGAATATGAGGTTAAGCCATCCAGAGCAATAGTGGAACTGGTGAGGGCAGGTGTTCCCCTTGAGCACATTACAATGACCTCCGATGCAAACGGATCACTCCCTTTATTTGATAAAAATGGTGAACTGGTTAGGCTTGAAATGGGTCAACCCAAATCTATTTATAACGAAATGATAGATACCCATTTAAAGGAGGGTTTACCCCTTGAAAAGGCATTGACTGTGGTAACATCAAATGTTGCGCGAATACTGAAGTTGAAAAGTAAAGGGAAGGTGCAGGTTGGCACCGATGCCGATTTGGTTTGTATTAATAACGATTTTGAGATTGTTCACATAATAGCCAAAGGAAAAATTTTGTTAAGGGAGGGAGTTGCAAGAGCCAAGGGAACATACGAGTAACCAAGAGGTTACTGTTGAGCTGAGTAGGGAAAAGCAAATTGCCCTTAAGGTTATTGAGGGCAACCATGACGCTTTTGCCCAGCTCTACGATTTATATGCCGAAAGGATTTACTACTTTGCCCTCCGCTTTATGATTTCCAAAGAGGATGCCGAAAATGTAACCCAGGAAGTGTTTGTAAAGCTTTGGGAAACCCGCGACCGTATTGATGTGAACCTTTCCCTAAGTTCATACCTTTTCACCATAGCCAGAAACACCATTTTTAATATCCACCGTAAGCGGGTAAATGAGATAGCTTACCTTGAGCATTTGAGCAACTACCTTGAATCAAATCAGGTCCGCTTGGAGAATGAAATTATTTTCCGTGATATTCAGGAACAGCTTGAAAGAATAATAAACGATTTACCACCTCAGCGGAAAAAAGTATTTGAGCTTAGCCGAAAACAAGGACTAAGCCATAAGGAAATAGCGGAACAGCTTAACATCTCCGAAAAAACAATAGAAACGCATATTAGACTTGCCCTTAAAACACTTAGGGAGGGACTAGACCAATAATATTTATTCAAAAGTTGTAGTTAAGGGTATCACAATTATTATTTGTATTATCTATAAAGTAATTTTGATGCCTAGGTTTTGGTTTATATCACTCCTACTACTTTTATTTTCATGTAGTCAAAACATTGAACCCCAAAATGGTTCAATAACTCTTTACTATTTAGGCTCAAATCAATTCCAAAATATTGATATACCTCAAAAGAATATCAACTTAGATAATAGCATAATTCTATATAGTGATTCAAAAAAACAAAAAGCAGAAATATTATACAGTAATCTTAACTTGAAAAATTGGAAAGTAAAAAAATATAGTATAAACCAAACTATTAATTCAGATTTTTCCTTAAATCAATTAATTTTTCTTTTAATTGATGCGAGCAAACGTAATGACATTTTATATATTTCCAATTTATTACAAAAAAAATCAGTTAAAGGAAAAATTGTTATAGCTGATGGTTGTGCCGACGAAATATTTTTCAGAAAAATTGCTCATCCATCAAGCAATTCAGTGTTATTGACCGAAAAAGTAGGAGTAAATGATATTATAATTTCAAATGGATTTGACTTGTTGGAATTACCAATCGCTTTAGTAAAGTCAAATTCGCCTAATAGATTTTCCGAAATGTTATCGGTGGCTATGCAAAATCCATTGGATTATATAGTCAGTGTTGACGATTCTGCTTATATAACCATCCAAAGAAATGTTATCAAGGTTTATGGCAAAGGCCAAATGTTTATGGTTAAGCATCCTGAAGCCATTACAAAAGTTGACAACGGGCTTTTTGGTGGTGAAAATCTTCAGGTGAGCGTTTTTTTGCCCGGCGATAGTTTAGTTATCAAATAGATTTTTAACCATGAAAACAATTACCAAATCGTTATCATTTGTTTTTTTGATGTTGGCAACCCTGAATTATGCAAAAGGTCAAGGTTTTTTGATGCTTGCGGGCGGCGGTGGAGAAAGTAGCGGGGGGTGGAGCGATTTACCTTACTCCTGGGTGGTAACCCAGTCGGCTAACAAAAAGGTTGCCATTATTAGCGTTAACGACGAAACCGATTGGCTACCCAATTACTTCAAGTCGTTTGGGGCTAAGTGGGCAAAAAATTTTAAGATCGATAGCAAATCGCTTGCCAATTCCCAATGGCTTTACGATAGCCTGATTACCTATGGCGCTATTTTTTTGAAAGGTGGTGACCAAAGTAAGTATTACGAGTACTACAAGGGTACAAAAACCCAACAGGCATTACAGCAAGTTTTCAGCAGCGGAGGAGTACTTGCTGGCACTTCAGCTGGAGCAATGATACTTTCCCCCATTGTGTTTACCGCACAGGTAGCATCGGTTGATCCATCAACCGCTTTAATGAGCGCTTACTCATCCCAAATTACCCTTGCAAATGACTTTTTAAATACCATTCAAGGGAATTTCATATTTGATACTCACGTTGCCGAGCGGGGGCGATTAGGCCGCATACCGGCCTTTATGGCCAGCTGGTATAAGCAGACCGGGCAATTGGCAGTGGGTGTTGGAATAGATGATCATACCGCAATCTGCATTTCGCCTAACGGTATAGCTACTGTTTACGGAACCGGTGCCGTGGGAATTTATAGAGCTAATAGTGCTACTAATCCGTTCGACACCCAGGTTTCAATGCTAAAATCGGACTACATTGAACTAACCCAATTGCTTCATGGAACCACAATAAACCTGAATACTTTTGAGGTGTCAGGCTACAGCAACACAATCAATCCGCTGGTAAACGAAATTAATTCTCGAATTACTGTGTTCTTTAGCGGGACCGATTATCCTAGCGATGACGCTTGCGCATACTTTGTGAACCAAGCAGGCGGTAGTGCCGATCCAATTCTTATAGTAACCGGAACCGATCAGACGAGAGCAAACTCCCTTAAATCAACATTTACGGCAAAAGGAGCAGCTAAAGTCGATATCATTCAGGGCCTTACTGCTAACTCATCGAATACGGAGCATCAGGCATTGATAAATGCCGCAAAGAAATTTGTTTTTGTGTCGAACGATCGTGTTGAACTTTTTAGCTACCTGAATGCAGCGGGTAATGGGTTGTTGCTTAAAACCAAGCTAAAAGCGCCCGAAATGGTTTCATTCTTTGTGGGCGATAATGCCCGTTTTGCAGGAGCATCAGTAGTAAACAACTACACCACATCGGGAGCATCGTATAATGGTCAACTTCAGTTCAGCAGTGGTATAGGTTTACTAGAAAATTTATGCATTATTCCTAATGCATTTATCAATAGCCAATACTACGAGAATTGCGTTACCGGTGTATCGTATTTAATGCTACGCGATAAGCTGAAGAATGGCCTTTTAATCACGGGTTCAACCTTTGCCTGTTACACTTTCGACTCCCAGCAAAAATCGTTTCTAAGAAACGTAATGGGCAGTTTCCCGCTGGTGTATTTCAGTAATACAGGGACTAGTGGTGCATTTGCCAATCAGGGGCCTTATAGTCAATCGAGAAATATTGCTGGGTTTGAACAGGTTATGTTGCGCTTTTTGGGAACGGCCGATACGGTTATACTAGGGAATAATGTGCCTACATATACCCCAGAAAACCAATACTTAGGCAAGTTGATAAAGGTTTATCCCAATCCGGCTATCGATTATGTGAGTATTGAGGTATTGAACCCTGGAATACTTGAAATTTTTGATGTAACCGGTAAAAAAGTAATGGAATCCAGGTTAACTGAAACATCAACACTTTCAATATCAAATTTGCACGATGGGATTTACTTTTTAAGATTTAGAGACGATAGGAACGTCCTGGTAACTACTCAGAAACTGTTAAAACTGTCAAAGAACTAAACCTTCACCCATGAGTAAAAAAATTGTTTTTCCCCACACCATTGTAATCATCATTTTTATAATGATAGGTCTTATTCTGTTAACCTGGATTTTACCGGCAGGTGAGTTTGAGAAGCAGCTAGTAAACGGACGAAAGGTAATTGTTCCCGGAACATACCATCAGGTTAGCGCTTCGCCGCAAGGTTTAGGATCGATGCTTACAGCGCCAATAAAGGGATTTATTGAGGCTGCCCAAGTAATAGGCTTTTGTTTGATTGTTGGGGGTGCTTTTGGGATGCTAGCACGTACTAAGGCCATTCCGGCTGCACTGAATAGACTTTTGGAGCGAGGTAAGGATAATCCCCGGCTGAACAGCATAATAGTTCCCATTGTAATGGTATTTTTTTCGCTAGCCGGGGCAACCTTTGGTATGAGTGAGTCCACTCTTGTTTTTGTAATGATAACTATACCCTTGGCTATTGCCCTTGGTTACGATTCTATTGTGGGAATATCAATGTCATTTATGGCTGCAGGCGTTGGATTTGCAGCAGCAATTACTAATCCGTTTAACATTGGAGTTGCCCACGGAATTGCTGAGTTGCCTTTATTTAGCGGCTGGGAGTTCAGGGTGCTGATATGGACAGTGCTAACATCAATAGCCATTTTGTTTGTAATGCGCTATGCAAACCGGATTAAAAGAAACATACAGATCAGTTCGGTTTATGAAATTGATAGAGACCGAAGTGTTGAGATCTCTGAAGACTCGTCGATAAAAATATTTGATATAAGGCAAAAAATCATTATTGGTTTGCTATTCATATCGCTAATCCTTTTGGTTTATGGGGCAAACCAATGGAAATGGTTTATTAATGAGATTTCGGCGCTATTTATTGCTTTGGGTGTACTTTCAGCAATAGTTTACAGATTAAAAACCCGCGATGCAGTTGATGCTTTCATTACTGGTGCAAAGGACATGGTTACTGCAGGCCTCATAATTGGTATGTCCAGAGGATTGCTTGTAATTGCATCACAGGGAAAAATAATCGACACTATACTTTATAGCGTTTCCGGGTTAGGTAAGAGCTTGCCTCCTGAACTTTCCGTGCAGGTTATTTTCATTTTTCAATCAATGTTTACTTTCCTGGTTCCTTCAGGTTCAGGACAGGCTGCACTTACCGTTCCAATTGTAGCTCCCCTGAGCGATTTACTTGAAGTGGGACGTCAAACCGCTGTTACCGCTTTTCACCTTGGCGATGGGCTATTCAGCATGTTGGTCCCAACTAGCGGTGTTACTATGGGAGTCCTTTCAATTGCCAAAATCCCCTACACTACATGGGTTAAATGGTTTATAAGGTTACTTCTGATTCTTTTTGGGGTTTCCATGATTTTATTAGTTTTTGCATTGTACTATTTTGGGAAATAAATGTTTTGGATAATGGATTGTACACCGCCTCCATTGGGGCGGTTTTTTTGTTTAGTGTTGTTTAGATTCTTTTTTTTTGATACATTTCATGGAATTTTTTCGGTAAACTAATCCTGTAGCATGAGGCCAATTCTATCGACTTTAGCAATTTTGTTATTTTTTTACACACTTTGCGCTCAGGATGTAGCGGTATATAGTTTTTCATTTAAAGACCAGAAGCTGGGCGACATTTTAAAGGATATATCATCTCAAACCGGTTATAAGTTTGCATTCTCTTCATCGGACTTAAATGTCGATACAATAGTTACTTTCTCGGCACGCAAAAAAGCAGCAGCCGATGTATTTAATTTGCTTGGGAAAACCATTGAGTGTAGTGTTGAAATAATTAACAATACAGTTGTACTAAAACCTTTACGGCTAATGCCCCCATTTACGCTAAGGGGAACAGTTGTAGATTTTTCCACAGGCGATTTTATTGCTGGAGCAAATGTTATTACCAGCGATATGAAAGGAACCTATACCGATTCGGCAGGTCAATTCTCCCTAGCCGTTAAGTATGGGCAAACGTTAAACTTTTCGTGTATAGGATACCATCCTTTGAATTACCAGGTAACCACTGATACCCTTGTAAAGCTATGGTTAAAACCAATGCTAAACCCAATTGGAGAAATTGTGGTTGTGGCTTTTGGAAGTGAACAACGAAACCTTTTAACGGGATCAGTATCGGTAGTTGATCCCCAACGTTTTTCACAGGTAAACGATGCCTCGGTAATGGGTGCATTCCAAACAAATCTAACCGGAGTACTAATTCAAAATAATGCAGGAACACCCGGCTCATCGGTAAAAATGAATATTCGGGGAATTACATCCATTTCAGCAGGCAACTCGCCTCTTTTTGTGATTGATGGGGTTCCCGTAATTACTGGAAACTACTCGCAGCTCGATTTTAGCGGGCAAACCATTGATGCCATTTCCGATATTCCGGTTAACGACATTGAATCGATTACAGTTTTAAAAGATGCATCATCGAGCGCGCTATATGGCACCCGAGCTTCAAATGGGGTAGTGCTGGTTGCTACAAAAAGGGGGCAAGCAAGTGCCAACAGCATATCAGTTGATTCCTACTTTGGGCTTCAACAGGCCAACCGGAAGCTCAACATGCTAAATGCCACCCAGTGGATGAATATGATTAACGAGGAAGCCATTCAACGGGGCGAGCCCCCAGTTTATTCCGATGATTTTATACAAAACAATAAGATTGATACCCGATGGCTCGATGAAGTATTTCGCGTTGCTCCAACATACAGCCTTCAGCTATCGTTCAGGGGAGGCGACAACAACTCGTCATACTACGTGAGCGGTAACTACTATAACCAGGATGGAATTGTTTTAGGTAGTGACTTTAGTCGCTACGGGTTCAGGGTTAACTACGACTATAGCATAAACCAAAAGTTAAAGCTGCAGGTGGGTAATGGTTTCAGCTTTTCAACTAACAATAGGGTTGAGGGCGACCAATCGCTTAATGGGCCCTTGCCCAACGCCATATCAATGCCACCCATTTACCCCGTTTATAACCCCGATGGTACATTCAATAACGATGGTCCCTATGCAAACCCCATTTCGATAGCAAAGGAGGAAAAAAACCTTGCCAAATCGCATAGGAATATTTCAAACCTGACATTAACGTATAAACCAAGCAGCAATTTTCAAATAAACGCTCAAGGGGGTATTGATTACTATAACCTGAATGAACAAACCTTTGCCCCAAAACAAACCCGACAAGGAGCAAAGTACGATGGACTTGGAATTGAGGCAACCAGCAATGTTATTACGTTTTACTATTCATCGTATGCTAATTTTACTAAGAAATGGAAAACTGAGAACCTTGAGGTTTTGGGTGGTGTAAGCACTGAGCGATACATGGAGCATGGTAGTTACTTAAGGTCGCAAAGTTTCCCCGGTAATAGCATAGAGTTTTTACAGGGTGGCGCAATACCGGTTCAGGCCAGCTCACGGGAAGTGGATGCGCTGAACCTTTCGGTATTTTCACGTTTGAAATTTCTGTACCTGAACAGGTATATGGTTACATTTAACTTCCGGCGCGACGGATCATCCAAGTTTGGCGAGAGTAACCGTTTTGGGAATTTCCCGGCTATTGCATTCCTTTGGAATGCATATGACGAACCCTTTTACCCCAAACACACCCTATTCCCAAGAGTTAAGTTAACGTTGAGTTATGGCCTTACCGGAAACGACCAAATCAGCGACTTCCGGGCACTCGACCTATTCGCCCCAGGATCAAACTATGGCGGCTCAGCTGGATTACGACCTGCTCAAATTGCCAACCCCAATTTAAAGTGGGAGTCCACCCATCAGTTTAATGCTGGTATTCGGGTCGACTGGTTGAATAGGGTTCATCTTTCAGCCGATTACTATGTAAAAAATACATTCGATTTGCTTTACCGTTTGCCTTACCCTACCTCTACCGGGTTCAGCTATATCATTTCCAATATAGGAAAAATGCGAAATAGCGGTTTTGAGCTTGATTTAAATGCCGATTTGCTCACTGAGCCACTTTCCTGGAACGTTGGATTTACACTAACCATGAACAGGAACGAAGTAGTAAGCCTATACCAAAACCAACCTATAAGGAATATTGGGCGAGCCTCCAGTAGTATTGAAGAGGGACAACCCCTATCGTTTTTTTACGGCTACAAGGCTCTTGGTGTGAATCCGGCCGATGGAATGATGATTTACAAAGATTTGAACGGCGATGGTATAATCAACGATTTTGATAAAACACGGATTGGATCCCCATTCCCTGACCTGTTTGGCGCTCTTACAAGTCAACTTACATACCGTTCGTTTAGCATTAACTTTAACATTTTCTATTCCCTGGGTAATGAGATTTTCAATGCAACCCGAATGTACACCGAAACGCTATCCAAATCCAATCAAACCACAGCAGTACTTCGGCGTTGGAGGCAACCCGGCGATATTACCGATATACCTAAAGCATCAACGTATAACAAACTCATTTCATCGAGGTTTGTTGAGGATGGTTCATTTGTAAGGCTGAAGAGCATCAAGTTAACATATACAGTTAACCAAAAAGTGATTAGGAAAACTGCATTTGCTGGTTTGCAGTTTTACATTGCCGGGAAGAACCTGTTAACATGGACCCGCTACAGCGGTATGGACCCAGAAGTGAACTACAACGGTGAAAACTCTATAGTGATGGGCACCGATTTCTTTACCTGTCCACAACCTAAAACTTTAATACTGGGAGTATGCGCAAAATTCTAATATTCATATTGCTCATACCGTTTATAGCCTGCGACGATTGGCTCGATATTAAGCCGAAGAACTATGTTGCCTCCGATGAGGTTTTTACAACCCGCGAAAACCTTTATGCAGCCCTAACCGGTTGCTACGATGCCCTCCAGCTTCAGCATTACTACGGTCGTAGTTTTATCATTGCAGGCGATTTGCTCTCGGACAATAGCGTGGCAAAGGGAACAAAAATTGAGCTAATTGCCCTTGATGAGAATAATTTGACCCCTGATAATATTATTGTAGAAGGGGTTTGGGAGGATATTTACACTGCAATTAACAGGGCAAACTACATCCTTGAAGGAATTCAAGACGTTAATTTTTTAAACGAAACGGAAAAGAACGACATCGTAGGTCAGCTTCTATTTTTAAGGGCTCTGCACTACTTTAACCTTGTTCGCCTGTATGGTGCTGTGCCGCTTAAGCTTAAACCCACAACCAAAAACGATCCCTCTAATTTTCTTCCACGATCTCCCATTGGTAGTGTTTATCAGCAAATTATTTCAGACCTTGATTCCGCTGAAATATCAATTCAAAATATTCAGCCTCAGTGGGCTACGGTTCGTTCGGCAAGAGCGCTGAAAGCTCTGGTCTATTTAACTCTGGCCGATTATCCACATGCCTTGCAGTATGCTAATGAATGTTTGTTGGAAAACCCATACCTGGAATCGGATTACAGCAAGCTATTCGGTTCATATACGGAGCCAAGTGCCGAAATAGTTTTCTACATACCATTCATACCGAGCGATAATAATCGGTTGGCAGAATACCATTTCCCAAACCAGCTAGGTGGAAGATACGAGAATGCTCCTAAATCGGATTTGGTAAGCTTAATAGCACCAAGCGATAAACGTAAGAGGTGGATTGCCGAGTCGCTTTCAACAAGCTCTGGGATCATTTCCTATACAAAAAAATACCCAAACCTTTCTACCGGAGCAAACAACGTTACCGTTTTACGCAATGCTGAGCTTTACTTCATCAGAGCCGAAGCGCTTTACTTTACCGATTCTGTAGCCCACTTCAATACCATACTTAACGATATAAATACAATTCGACAACGAGCAGGTCTTAACCCTATCGATTCGGCAACTGCACTAGGAAAGCTTTGGCCTATCCTGGAGAATGAAAAACAGCTAGAATTTGCCTTTGAGGGCAAGCGTTGGTTCGATTTGGTTAGAACCAACAGGGCTCTTGTAAAAATACCTGGTATTACCTCAGTAAACCAAACGCTTTTCCCAATACCCCAAACAGAAATTCTTTATAATCCTCAAATTACACCTGCCGACCAAAATCCGGGCTACTAAAAAAACGGCTCCTATGGGAGCCGTTTTTAACAAACATAACGCCAATGAAAAAAATCTACTCGTCCCACCAGAATCTATCCTGCAAGGTAGGAAGAGGAGTAGGGAAATTTTTATTGTAAAGTCGTTCGGTTTGAGGGTATGCTAACCTCCGTGGAATTGCTCCACCCGGATTTTGTGGATTATCGCCATTTGGGTTTGGAGTAAGAACTGGATAGCCAGTTCTGCGGTAGTCGGTCCAGCTTTCAATGGAGGCAAACATGGCAATGTACTTCTGCCTGATTATGGTTTTCAGTTTATTTTCAAAATCGCCTGTAAGGTTTGCATTTGCAGTAACGTAGCTATCAATGGTTGCCTGTGGCACCGCATCGCCGCAAATCTTGGTAAGGTTAGCTCTTGTGGCATCCTGGAGGGCCGTTTGTGCAAGAGGATCGTTTTCATCGAGCCTGAGTCGGGCTTCGGCTTCAATGAATTTAAGTTCGTGGTAGGTAATCATAAAAACAGGCGAGTTGGGCGAAGTATAGTAGCTGTTTTCAAGGTTTGCCAATCCAAACTTTTTCTTGTAGTAGAAATCCTTGCGGGGGTCGTTCAGGGCGCTTAAAAGTGAAGTAAATGAAATGTTTGGTATTATATAACCTAAGCGAGTAAATGAGTAGAATGGATTGTACTCCGAGGCGGAGTAACCATAAGGGAATAGCATGTCGTCGCTGCTTGATGATATGGCATTCTGGCAAGCCTCAAGCGCTTTCTGTGCTGGGTTAAAATCGAGTTCAGCTGCTCGCTTGGTAAGGTGCATGTAATACCTTGCTTTAAGGGCGTATGCTGCTTTTTTCCATTTGGCAATATCTCCACCAAATAGTATGTCGTCGGTTGTAGGTTTACGACCGTTGTATGATTTATTGAAGTTTACAATTGCTGTATCGAGTAGTGTTTGAATGGCTTCATAGATGCTTTTTTGAGGGTCGAATTTGGGCGATTTGTTGTTGGCCCCATCAAGGGCTTCGGAGTAAGGAATATCGCCCCAAAGTGATGTGACATTTCCTAGGCAAAGGGCTAATAGGGTATTCCCAATGCCAACGTAGTAAAAGTTACCGTTACCCTTGGCTACATCAATCATTTTCTTCAGATTAATCATGGGCCCATCGTAGTAATCGTTCCAGTCCCATTCAACGTAAAGAGCCTCGTTTACAACATACTGCTGCACCTGTCGGGGGTGGTTATCGATACCCTCGTAGTACTGCACAAAAATACCTGACATTACCTGGCCTGAGCCAGCCATTAACCGGGCAATGCTTTCCTCGGCGAATGGTAGTATTACGTTCTCGGGTACTTGTGTTGGACTATTGGGATTAACATTCACTTCGCTAATCTCGCACGATACCATTAGCATTAGTGTAGCAATTGCAGTGATTTTTATTGTTTTATTTACCTTTTTCATAGCGCTTGGGTATTAAAAGTTAACCTGAATGTTAAACTCTACTCCCTTGGTGTTTGGCATGTTAAAGTAGTCGCGACCAAGGCTGTTTGATGTACCCGAAAGGTTTGTTTCGGGGTCAATGCCAGAGTATTTTGTGAAAAGCAGTAGATTTCGTCCGCTAATGCCCACCATTAAACCTTTAATGGGGGTTCTGTTCAACCATTTTGTGGGCAAGCTGTAGTTAATGGCAATTTCACGTAAACGTATATACGAACCATCTTCAACGCCGGCTTCGGAAAGTCCTGCCATTGTTCCAAGACGACTATAGTAATCAAAATTACGCTTTACTGCCACCGTATTTGGCTCGCCGGTATTTACATTTACACCGGGGAAAACGTAAAGTTCATCCCTATTCTCGGTTTCCTTGTGGGTGCCAAGGTAGCGCATTACATTTTTGGTGCCATTATACACATCGCCTCCCTTTTTAATGTCAACAAGAGCGGTGAGAGTAATTCCCTTGTAGGTGAAAGTATTTCGGATACCCATGGTAAAATCAGGGTTTGGATTGCCTACTATTCCCGGAACGGGGTCAACCAGCGGGTAACCATCGTTACTAACCAGGATTTGACCCTTGTCGTTACGGAGGTAACGGGTTCCGTACAGAACCCCATAGGGTTCACCCTTAATGGCAACTGACCGGGTGCTACTCAATCCGGTATTCTGGAACTCGAGCAAAGGAATACCTTCAGGTAAATCCTCAACTATGTTCCTATTTCGGGTAAAGTTAACCTGCATATCCCAGGTAAACTTGTCCATCTTAAGCGGAGTTGCGTAAAGTTGCGCCTCAACACCCCTGTTAGTGATTATACCAGCATTTAGCACCATACGGTCGTAACCGCTGGAGTAGGGCACAGGGACTTCAACTATTTGCCCGTCGGTTGTAGAGCTGTAGTAGGCCATATCTAACCCCAGGCGATTATCCAAAAATTTCAGGTCAACACCAACCTCCCACGAACGGGTCTCTTCGGGTTTGAGGTTGTTATTCCCAATGGTTCGCTGGGTGGCAAAGGCGGTTTGTCCGTTTATACCTCCGCTTATGGCCGAGTAGTAGTTCTGTAGTGAGTAGATAGGAGCATCGTTACCCACCTGTGCCCACGATGCCCGAACCTTACCGAAGCTAAAAATTTTATTTTTCAGGTTAAATGCCTCTGTGAAGATGAAGCTACCATTAACAGCGGGGTAAAAGAACGAGTTTTTTCCCTTAGCCAAGGTCGACGACCAGTCGTTTCGGCCAGTGGTATTCAGGTACAGGTAGTTTTTGTACGACAACCTGATATCGTAGTAAGCGCCAACAATCCTGTAACGGGTGATGTAATCGTCGCCAGTAACCACAGCGGTGTTCGAAAGGTCGTAAAAGTTTGGAAGAATAAGCGAATCGCCGCGCTGCGAGTTCAGGTAGGTGTATTTGTTGTAGTAGTTATGGCCAAGCAGAACATTTAGCTTGAGATCGTTTGTGATATCCTTTTCGGCTGTAAGTATAAAGTCGGAGTTAAAGCTGTTGAAATTATAAAGGCTGGCGGTTACGTAGCCGTTGGTAACGTCGTTGGAGTTATTGTCGAAGAATGAGTTGCGCTGCTCCGAGTAAAAGTCGATACCAGCCCTGTACATGGCGCTAAGCCATGGTAAAATCTGGTAGTCAATCTGGCTGTTGCCAATAATACGGTTAACCTCATCGCTGGAGCGGTTCTTATTTACTGACCAGTAAGGGTTATCGTACTTTGAGTAGTAATTGCGTTGGGTTCCATCGGGGAACATATATGCACTGGGGTCGTTAACGGGATCACTGGAGCCGTTAGTGAGATCAAAGGTTGGCGTGCATCGCATAAGACCAACCATAACTGCCGATAGGTTACTCCCCTTTTGCGCATAGCTACCCTGTGAATTGGAGTAGTTGGCTGAACCGGAAATTTTTAGCTTGTCCGATAGCTTTGTATCGCCCGAGAGCTTAAAGTTTAACCGTTCAAAGCTGGTTAGGGGAACAACACCATTCTGGTTGAGGTAACCCATTGAGAACAGGTAGCTACCATTATCGGTTCCTCCGCTTATGCTAAGGTAGGTGTTGCTGTTTACGGCAGTTTCAAAGAAATCGTCGATGTTTTTGTAGGGAATTACCCTCTTATCGGTTGCTGATGGGTCGCTCATGCCTACAATTCGTCCGTTTTTATCGTACGGGTAGTTGATATCGCCATCGTAGCGGAGGGTGTCAATCAGCGGACCCCAGCTAAAATTGGTTGTACTGGAGTAGCTGCCATTTGTACCCTGTGCGTAGCGGTACTGTTTTTCGGGGAGCTTGTTAACCCTATCGAAACCCAGTGTTGATTTAAAGGTGATATTCCTGCGGATACCCTTTCCTTTACCCGATTTAGTGGTGATGATCATTGCTCCATTGGCAGCCCGAATACCGTAGAGTGCAGATGCTGCTGCACCCTTCAGAACCGAAACCGATTCGATATCGTCGGAGTTTAGGTCAATGGCGCGGTTGGAGTAATCGTAAACGGCGCTTCCGGCATAATCGTTGTCAATGGGTACGCCATCAACCACAAAGAGCGGCGAGTTACCATCGGCGCGCAGCGACGAGCGTCCACGTATCACAATATCGGCCGATGCACCAGGTGTTCCCGATGAGCTGGTTACGCTTATACCGGCAATTTTTGAGCTAAGCGCGTTTACAATGTTCGACTGGTTGGTGGTACTAAGCTCATCGCCCTTTACATCCTGTGCGGCGTAGCCCAACGCCTTTTTCTCGGCCTTTATCCCTATTGCGGTTACAATTACATCCTGCAGTACGGTCGATTCCCTGTTGAGCTCAATACGAATTGTGGCTTGGTTACCCACATTCACCCGCTTTTTGTCGTAACCCACAAAGCTAACCATCAGGAACATCTCGTTTTCACCAAGCTCAATGGAAAACTTACCCTCAAAATCGGTTGATGTGCCCCGGGTTGTTCCATCAACTACAACGGTTGCCCCCGGCAGGGGTTCACCATTCTCAGCATCAACAACAATACCCGTTAGGGTACGCTGTGCATAAAGACCTGCCGATATGGTTAACATCAACATTAAAGAACAAATATATCGTATCATAGGCTTTAGTAGGTTTGTTTCATGATATACACCCAAAGGGGTCATATCACTTAAACCCAAGCCAATAATTTTGTGTTAACGGATGTTGTAATCGGGTTTTTGTGAATCAATTGGTATGCGCCACAACCCACTTACCTGGAACAGATAAAGCTTTGAAGAGGTTAGTGCCTAGGATAATTACCTTTTCCCCTGCGATACAAGTTTTACAATGCTTTGGTAGGCATCGTGAGTTTGGGAGCTGCATTTCAGGTTGATTATACAAACCTCGCCACTGGTTTTTGTGAGAACTATGTAAGGCTTACTGCCCGAGTTAAGCAGCAGTCGGCATTTGCCAATACTTTCAACAATAAAAGTGCCTTTATTCACTGTTCCAACGCTAAAGCCGTTGGTGCGTAGTTTTATTTCTGGGATGGCATTAGTAAGTTCAACGCTTGCAACTTCATCGATATTTACTGTAATGCCATACATACCGCTAAACCTAACGGAATTATTGCCATAAATTACCTTTGTGGGAATGAAACCATAGGTGAGCAAGCTCGCTACAAAGATGATTGCTGCACCAAGAACCAGGATGTGAAGTTTTGATTTGCTTTTGTTATGGTCAAAGCGCTGCGTCTTAACGGCAATAGTAGTAACTCCTGCAAGGGTTACAATAACTATCATCAGGTTAGCAACAGTAGTAAAGCCCGACCACTTAAAAACAAAGTAGCTACCAATAATGGCAAGCCCTGTAATGGCAAGCCCGTTGCGTATGAGAGTTGACAAACCCTCAATGTCGACATTTTTCTTTTTATCCCTGGGCATGGTATTATAGCCCGCAATCAGGTTAGGGTAGGCTTTAGCCAGAAAACCAAGGGCAGCCATGAAAAGTCCGATTATGATAATAAGAATGTCCATTGTGAGGGGAGTTTTTACTTTAATCACTACTGTTCGGTTAAAAATCAATATCCTTTACGAGGAGTTAAAAGTATTCTATTTTCTATTCTATTACAACTGTTTAACCGCTTCGCGGTAATATGATTTAGTTTCGCCGAAAGTAATGAAATATAATAACCCAAGCCCAATATTTGCTATTCCTCTTAGGGGATAGACTAATCATGTTATATTAATTCTTTAAACTTTAGGCGAACAGTAGTAATAGAGATTCATGTAGCATGCTGTAATTTAGAAAGATTTTGACAACCAATGCAGCTTATTACTATTATGTTGAATTGAGATTTGTCAATTGAAGAATTTCCTCTTAAAATATTCAATATCCTCTTTGTATAAATGTACTCAAATTCACACACATTCAAACATTCCGAATCATTCCGAATCATTCCAAATCATTCAGCCCCATCATTATTAGTTCACCAAAAACCTATCAATTTCCATGAGCATTTGGTTGGTGCGTATGGGTTTTTCCAGAACGGTATCAAAGCCACACTCGGCAAGCTTATTGCTCGATATGGTTTCAGGGTAGGCGGTTTGGCCTACAACCGGTAGCTTTTGGTTTATTGATTTTATGATACGGGTTGCCTCAAAGCCATCCATCTCGGGCATTACCAGGTCCATTAGTATTAGGTTAACGGGCTCTCCCTTGCGAACGTAATTTAGGGCCTCAAGGCCATTACGTGCCCAAATCAGGTTGGCTTTTGTTTTCTGAAGTGCTGCCTTAAAGAATACAAAGTTGGCATCAATATCGTCGGCAATCAGAATGGTTTTGCCGTCCCAGTTAAACTCCTTTAACCCGTTTCCAGTATTTACGTTTTCAAACTTAAGTTTAACCGGAATAAAGGGAATGGAGAAGAAGACGCTTGTTCCCGAGCCGGGCGTGCTGTTAATCCATATCTTCCCGCCCATCTTTTCCACCACATGCTTGGATATGGCAAGGCCTAAGCCCAGACCACCATGCCTGCGGGTGCTTGAGCTATCGGCCTGGCGGAAGGGATTAAAAATCAAATCCATTTTGTCGGGTTCAATGCCAATGCCGCTATCAACAACGTAGAATAAGAGGTTATTCTCATCCTTAAGCCTGTAACCAAACTCAACAAAACCATTGGTGGTAAACTTGAACGAGTTTGAAAGCAGGTGCTTTAAAACCTGTTTTATTCGGGACGGATCGCTAAGCACAACCAGGTCGTCCTGGAAAATTTCCTTACGCAGGCTCAGCTTAATACGCGAACTCCCTCTTTCCTGCTCCTCAAACGTGCTGTATAACTCGTTCATCAGGGCGTTAACAGAGAACTCGGTCTTGCTTATCTTGATATCGCCTGCTTCAATCTGCGATATTTCCAGCAGGTTCTCAATGATTTGAAGCAGTTCCTGTGAGTTCTTGTATATTAAATCGGAAAAGCCGCTACGCTCAAATTGGCCTAAGTGTGGGTCGGTTAAAACCGATGAGAATCCAATAATAGCGTTAAGCGGAGTTCTTATCTCGTGCGAGATGTTGTTCAGGAATGTGGTTTTAATCCTATCCGATTCCTCAGCCTTGTTTTTGGCAAGTATTAGTTCCTTTTCGTATTCCTTACGGCGAGTAATATTCTCAAGTATTACAAGGATATGCTGAAGTTTCGATTCAAACATTACCGGGGTAAACGAGGCGCTTACCCAAATCCGCTCCCTATTCTTGCCATTTAGCTGTAGTTCACCCTGCCAGGTTTTGCCAGCCCCAACGGAATCGAGGGCCTTTTGAATATGCTTGCCGCCATTATATTCAAGGTTGATATCGGAAATGCTTTTGCTAAAAAGGTTCTCTATGGTTAAGCCAGTAATCTCAGTAAAGTTCGGATTGATGAACTCAAACTCAAAGTAGGGTGATAGGATAGCAATACTAACCGGAGTAAACTCAATTGCCTTGGATAGCACATCGCGGTAATGCTCAATCTCTTTTTTGCGGGTATTATCAACAAACAGTCCACCTATCTTTAAACTGTTGTTTACACCAAGGAATTTGAACTGGTGGAGATTGAAATACCGCATTATTCCGGAGGAGTCCATGAGCTGGAACTCAGTAACATTGTTATCGGCATCCACGCCAATTATCTCAGCCCCCTTGATGAACTCCTTGAAACCAGTATTACAGGTAAGCTGCTTGAGGTAAAAGTTTTGGTAAACAATTTCGTGGGTAATTCCATCCTCAATGAATACCCCAAAGGGTAAGGAGTCGATAAATACTGTAAACTGATTCTCGGTTTGTCGGAGTATTTCCTCGGTATAGTGGACTCCGGTGATATCTTTAATCTCCTCGGCAACCGCAACGGTGTTGCCATAATCGTCCTTTAACGGGTAGGCATGCAGCTCTACTAGAATTTTTTTGCCGGTAGGTAGAAATCTTGTCTCTTCGCGTTTAACCTCTTGGGCTCCATTTAGGATACTCCGGACGGGGCACTCGTCAGTGTGGCAATAAATGCTTCCGAACATTTCGTGGCATAATGGGTGGTTTGGTTTACTGAGCGTAACCGAGGTAAGCTTTTCGTACTCCCGGTTCTGGAATATCACCCTAAAGCTGGTATCCATAACCCTAAGCGCAACGCGTGAGTTGTTAAGTGCCGATTTTAGATTGATTTGAGTTAGCACTTCCCGGGCATTATTATGTACTGTTTTACCGGAGGAATTAGTACCTGAAAAGCGATAGTTCGACCTTTTTAATAGTGAGTAAATTACAGCTATAGCCACAACCAACAGCAGCACTGGTAAAATAAGCAAAACCCAGCTATAGCTTTTAACTCCTTCCGCTACTATTAATGCCGTTTTATCGCCTGTTAGGTTTTTTGCCCGGGCAAGGGTTAATGGCTGGCGAAGTAGGGCATTTTCATTATCAGTTAGAAATGCTAACCGTTTTCCGGTTAAGGCGTTGTAAAGGTTAAAAGTTCTAGCAATTGGATACCAATACTCAAATTCGTGGGTACTAGTTTTGAACAGCGCCTTAGCGTAAAACCTGTTGTTATGGAGTAAAAGCACATTGGTGCCAAAAAGCGTGTTATTGTCCAGGTTGAAAAGGGTTGATTCCTCCAGGTTAATGTTCTTCCCAAAAATAATTTCGTTATCATCGCCGTTTTGGTAATCGGCTAGCTTAATGTCCCAGAAACTACGCTCAATATCCCTGATTACATCATTGTTTGCTGACCGAAGGTCGGCACTGATTGTTTGAATGTTCTGCCGGTCGATACTTTGGGCTAATTGCCAAACCAAAACCGATAGCGTGGTTATGGCAACCAATGATAATGCCAGAGCAAATTTGTGTAACGAGAAAAACCTGAAAAACCTTAACACTTACTAAACACATTGATTTGTGCCAAATGTAAAAATATTTCGGTCATATAAAAAGAAATGGGCATGTTTTTATGCCCATACTTATTAACAATGTTGGTTGATATGGTTAGTGTACCATTAGCTTTCTATAGTATAACCTACCGTTACCCATTTTAAACCTTACCACGTAAACTCCTGTTGGCAAGTTTAGGTTGATGGTGTGCCTGTTATTGTTGATTTGTTCCCAATGCATTAATGTTCCGTTTATTGAAACTATGGATACAGATTCAATTGTCTCATTTGCCTCAATCCTGATGTGGCTTGTTGCCGGATTGGGGTACATTGATAAGTTCTTGTCGGGGTCAACAATATCGGTTGAGGTTGGGGTGAGGTTTACACTAATGGTTTCTGACTTTGTAGCATCTAGGGTTCCGGAAATACTGTAGTAGTTGGGGTGTAATACGCTAAACTGTAACCCCTTTTCGTATCCAACTTGGCTAAAGGTAGTTAAGCCATTGGCGTCGGTAAGCTGGTCGGAATAACCGTTTATTTTTACGGTTGCATTGGCAACAGGGCTACCCCCGCTTTGTACATCAAAGGTGATGCTATAGGTTAGCTGGTTTAGCAGAACTGGAATTTCGATGGGGTTACTGTTTACTGTGAATTCAGTCTGTTCAGTGCTCTGGTACCCTTCCAGGCTCACCTCGTATGAGTAGTTTCCATTGGGCAGGTAAAGTGTTGCAACACCATTATGGGTTTTACCTTGCTGGTAAAGCTGGGTACCGTTATATATTTTAACTAAGGCGTTATCCAGCGGCCAATTCCCTTTTGGCCCGGTTCCGGTTATACTAAACATAACCTGATGAACATCGCCGTAAACGGGAGTCAGGAAAACATTTACAGAGCTATCGGAACTTAGTACCATCCAAAAATCGGTACTAACAAAACTCTCCTTTTGAATGCTTACGGTTTTTAATCCTCTGCTAAGGGTGAATGAGGCTAATCCTTCGCTATTGGTTTCACCTAAAAGGGTATCAACAAATACCTTGGCATTAGGAATTTTGTTGCCGTTTATATCGGAGATGGTAAACTGTACATTGTAGCTAACCGGCAATAGGTTTATATTGTGGTTGCCACCACCTGCTTGAACTGTTATGATTGTATCCTTTGCATAGTAACCATCAGCGGTGAGGTTAAACGTATAATCCCCTGCAGGGATAAAAATGGTTGCCATTCCAAGGTTCGATGTGTAGTAGGTTTGGTTGTTAACCAGTATTTTGGCTAGCGGTATGGCGGCTAGGTCAAGGGCAGAACGCACCAGTAGTTGAATGGTATCGTGTTTGGTCAAATTAACATCAATTGTTTTAGCGGAGCCCTCAATTTGGGTGGAACCCGAGACTGGTTCATAACCATTGGCTCTTACTGTGTAGCTGTATGTTCCGTTGGGTAGACTGAAGTTAACCGAACCCGAACTCGATGTAAATTTAATTCCATTTGCAGTACTTACTGCTGCGCCAGGTATTGCACTACCATTGTTTTTAACATTAAATGTTACTGGATAAGTGTTAATGGCACCTGTAGTTGTAATCTTTGCCTTCCATCCTGTTCCAACCGTGTTCAAATCGGAGACAAACTTGAATGTCAACTCGCCGTTTGCGCTCGTCGATGTATATACTGGTGGCATATTTTCTCCACAGAATTTATCAATTTGTGGGCTGAAAGTGTTGGGACCATCATATACTATCAGATAATCATAGCTACAAGTTGAGTGCGACTCCACATCAAACTCCGTGAATTGAACCTTTACCTTTTGACCGTTATTCCTTGGCTTGAAGGTAATTGTGTAATTCTCGTTATTACCATAATTCGAGGTAGGTCCGCCAGAGTCGTAGAACCATAGGCTGTCCACTTCAACGGTGGAGTTGGTCATTAATACCTTTCCAATCACTGAAGCTGTAGTAAAATTCCATACCTCGCAGGGTTTATCGCATAAACCCAAATGGTTGCCGGGCATTACACGCCAGTAGTAATTGGTTTGCGGCATGAGCGGAATATCAACATATGCCTCGGTAACCCTTTTTAGTAGAACTAAAGAATCGGGGTTGGTTCCTATGTAAACATCGTAGAAAAGGGCATCGGAGGTAACCCCCCACGATAACCGATTATATTCAACGTTTAGCTCATTATTCCCGGGTTTTGGGTTTTCAATACACTTGGGCAACAGCTGTGGGGTAAAACATTCCAGCTTTGCCTTCCACCCTGAGGCCGTTGTTGAGCCATCGGATGTGAAACGGAATGTAACACTGTTTCCGCTTGTATAAAAGGGTGCGGGACCAGTATTGCCATTAAACGGGCTGCCAGCAATGGCATTTGAGGTAATGCCAGCACCATCGTAAATATGGAGGTAATCGTAACCCTTTTCGGTGTTAAACGATGTAAACTCAACACTATATCGCTGAATATCGCTTAGGGTTTCAAAAGTTAATGTATAGTTCTCGCCGTTAGTGTAGTTGGCGGCCTCGCCACCGGTGTCGGTAAAAATAGTCCCACAGGTTTTAACGGTACCATTAGTCATTTTGGTAGTTCCAAAAAGTAAGACTGGTACCTTGCTGGTAAACTGATCCGAGGCAATGCTATAGTTAACGGAGTTATAGTCTATGTCAATGGGGATTGTATCGTGGGTTAGGTTTGGTGATGTGCTTACCCGCAGGGTAAGAATTGCTTTTTCGTTAGGCTGAATGGTTCGGTTTGAAATGGGTTCAAAGTTGACACTTACCGCGTTGAGAATTGAATCGGGAATGGTTGCCTGTGCCGAGAAATCGGGAATAGCAGAACCTCCCTTATTTTGGAATTCAAATTTTAGGTCAACCACCTCGTTCCTGTCAACCTTGGAATTTGAGTTGCCCATTAATGTATCAACTACAGCGTATCCGTTAAAAACTATTTTAGGAGCGGCAGCTGTTATCCTTAAATTCGATGTCCATGATCCTTCGGTTGAGGTGAAGGTAATTGGAAAAACCTGTGTGTACTTGTCGGTGATATTGGAGGGAATGCTGAATGTATATGCTGCATTTATCCATTTTTCCGACTCGGCATCTATACTACCAATTCCAATTGAGTCGGCTGATGTAAGCGAAATTAGGCCTGTACCTGCTGAAATTTTTGCGCCAATATTTGTTGCATTGGTTTTGCCAACATTTTTCACCAGTAGGTTTACCTTGATGTTTTCGCCATAATCGGCAACAGAGTTGCCATTTGCTTCAGAGTCGTCTATTTCACTGGTCGATAGGGTTAGGTAGGCATTGTCGGCTGAAAAAACTTGAATGGTATCAATAAAGGGTTGGGTTAGCGGACGAGTTGCTGTAATTACAATCTTTCCTGGCTCCGTTAAAACGGGAACAGCAATGTCGTTTACGTTGTCGGTGTCAAAAAAATTTGTTCCAATAATTTGACCGTTGGCAGTAAGCGAAACGTAGGTGTTAGCTTTGGCACCAACGGTAATTGAGTTAATCCCAACAGCCACAGCAGTAGGGAAGGTTATCTGATTGGTTTCCGGCACTTTAAAGTATGGGGTAAGTGAGGGGTCACCAAGTATATTGTACGCTTCCCAGTAGTAGGTCGAGTTGACTTGGCGGGTGTAGTCGTTTAGTTCAGCTTGGGTAACGGCAAGGTTGCCGCAAAACATTATAGCCCCAGCGGTGGTATAGGCACTAATAAATGGAGCATCGTAGCCACCGGTTGTGGATTCCTCAAAGCTGGGAACGTATCCATTGTTATCGCCGCGCATGGGGAAAGCGCCAACCGCCCAGTACATATCCTCCTTCCAGTAGCTATTGGGCGATGAACCAATGTAGGTAACAGCACCGCCGTTTGCTTTACGGAGCCATGCCTCACCAACTGACTCAGAGTAACCAAAATTACCCGACAGGCAACAGTTTGCTATTACAAATGGGTACTGCTGGTTATTAGTGAATGTTTCTACAGCGCTAATGGTAAGCGCTGGATTTTGCCATTCGGTTTCGCCACAGTGAGCGGTATAGTTTATGAACCCTACGGCAATCCTTTCAGGATCGTAACATCCTGTATAGCCCGCTAATGCTGAGGGATTATTAGGATCGTTTGTAACCCCATACTCGTAAATGTTACTCCATCCACTTGAGGGTTTGAAATGGGTTGCTGTTGCATACTTTATGGTGGGTTGAGCTATAGCCGGGTTCCAGGATGCATCGGCACCTGCTATCAACGTGGATTTGTTCAGGTATGATGCATCGGCAAACTGAAACCTTTCGTAGTAAAGAATCTTGTTGATAATGGCCGTAAGCTCAGCCTCGCTAGTGGCCGACAGGCGGCCGTAGTACATTTCCGGGAACTTATCGCCATCAACACTGGCGTAGTATAGGTCGGTCAGCTTACCCGATTGTGAACCGGTTGCCGATGCGGGAACCTGATCGACATCACCCACAATTACCAGAAAGGTTGGTGCAGGATTTTCAAGTGAAGCTGAGCTGTAAACGCTCTGTATGTATGTTTTTATGGCTTCGGAGGTTGCGCCAATCTCGTCGGTATACTTTACTGTTACACTAAAACCCTTTTGGGTTTTCCACTCCACAAATGGCTGTAATGCAGTTTGGAACATTCGGTGCGACACAATGAGCATACTAACCGGGTATCGGGTTAGGTCGGGATGGGTATCGTAAATAGCGCCCCCGGCGTTTAACATCGATTTGTAAACCACATCGAAGTAGGGCGAATAGAAAGGATCGGAAGCGGGAGAGCTTTTTGTGATGCCCCCTTGAACTGTCACATCAACATCAATATCATTAAATATCCTGATTTTTTGTTTGTAGGGATTGTAGTCAATAGGTCGCACCGTAAGGCGAGCAATGGTGTAACCCCTAAGGTTACCAAGAATTTCAACGGAAACATCGGGCTTAACAATCTGAAACGATGATTTGCGGTAAGCCTCTGGCTTTACATGGAATGGCTGCTGTAGCGTATCCTGATCCTTGCGTGCCGATGGCTGAACAGGGAACAATGGATTACTAATGCCTTTTGCGGTGAGTTCAATTTCATCGGTAGTATACTTGCTGACCCTAGCCGAAACCGAGGCGCCTAACGGAATACGTATTAACTTTTTAATAACAGGCAGTTCAGGTTCACCTATACCACCATCGGGCATAGAGTTTTTAAACCATAGCTTTGTGTAGGTTTCTCCGGTAATTGCCTGTTGCTTATCCCAGCTGAGTTCATCAATACTGATACTAAAGCGGAAGTTATTCTGCGAGGTGGCATAGAATTTTTCAGGGTTAACCTTTTCGGGTTTCATGCCATTAGCCTGCAATGCAATTTTTTTAGGCTGCGAATTTGCTGTTAGGGTAAATGAAAGAAAGATTAAAGCTAAAATCTTTTTCATCAGTTCAAAATTTTAAATAATCCCGCAATATAGTAAAACGAATATATCAACTCAATGGTTGCAATAATTTTTCCAAATAATGGCCAGTAATTTAGACCATAAGTAATTCAGCCACAATTGAATCGCTTACAAAGTAATGGCTGGGTGGAATTTTAAGGATGTTGTTTTCCATTACCATTTTACCTGACCCAGTAAATGGTATGATTTTTTTGCGAAGATGGTTATATATTTCAGTTGAAAAACCATTCGCAACCTCTTCAAGGTTTACACCCCACATAGTCCGTAGGCGGGTAATGAGTAGCTCATTGAAACGGGTAACCTCATCGATTGCTTCCAAGTTTTTAGGAAAACTGGCTGAGTCAACCTCCTTTTCCCAACCGGTAATGGACGATGGATTCCACCATCGCATTGACCTGTTGAATGAGTGTGCCGATGGACCTAAACCAAGGTATTCTTCGCCCAACCAGTAACCGCTGTTGTGTTTTGAGATATAGCCCGGTTTTGCCAGGTTCGATATTTCGTAGTGAATGAAACCATTATTTTTGGACATCTCACGCAGCAAATCGAACTGGGCCTTGCTCATCTCCTCATCAAGGGGCATTACAGTTCCCTTGGCTACCCTTCGGGTAAGCGGGGTTCCCTCCTCGTAGGTAAGGTGGTAGCACGATAGGTGCTGAATATCTAACCCAAATGCCACATTTAACGAGTGTTCCCAACTTTTCAACGTTGAATGGGGTAGCCCATAAATTAAATCGATGCTGATGTTAGCAATACCTGCTTTCCTAAATATACGAATGGCCTCAACTGCTTTACCAACATCGTGTCGTCGGCCAAGAAAAATCAGCTCATCGTTGTTAAACGATTGAATGCCAATGCTTACCCTGTTAACGCCAATTGCTTGGTATTGCTCAGCCACCTCAAGGGTAACATCGTCGGGGTTTACCTCAATGGTAATTTCTGCATTGGGGTCAACTCCAAAAAAATCACCTAAACCGGAAATAATTCTCTTGATATTGCCAGTAGGCAATAGCGATGGTGTACCACCTCCAAAGTAAATGGTTTTTACTATTCTATCAGCTATTAAAGGGTTCCTAAGGCTGAGCTCTTTAAGCACAAAATCGGTAAAATGGTTATCCATTTTAGCTTCGCCCACCGAGTAAAAGTCGCAATAGTTGCATTTTTTCCTACAAAACGGAACATGTATGTAAATTCCTGCCATGGTATCCGATTGCTTAAGCAAAGCTAAATGATTGTACTTAAAACATAAAAACACTTTATCTTTGCAAAGGTAATGATTAGCTGGGATGATTTAAGTGGAATTCAGTATTCAGAAATCGAAACGTTGTATTTTTAGAGAATCTTGAATCTGTTACAAATATGAGTAAACCTACACTTGCCATTGCGTCGGATCATGCGGGATATTCAACTAAGGAGGAGCTTAAGAAATATCTTGCTGAGCTGGGGTATAATGTTTGGGATTTTGGAACACACAGCGACGATAGCGTTGATTACCCTGATTTTGCTCATCCGTTGGCAACTGCCATTGAAAAGGGCGATTACCAGCTAGGAATATTGCTTTGTGGCAGTGGTAACGGGGTATCAATTACAGCCAATAAGCACCAGGGGGTACGGTCGGCATTGTGCTGGTTACCGGAAATTGCTACCCTTGCCCGCCAGCATAACGATGCTAATGTTTGTGCCATTCCTGCCCGCTTTGTTAGCGTTAGCGAGGCCAAACAAATAGTAAAGGCTTTTCTTGACGCCAAGTTCGAGGGTGGCCGTCATACCCGTAGGGTTGAGAAAATTCCTGTGAAATAGAATACCATCAATGTATTAAACAATAAAACTATTAGCAATGGACAGCAGTAAACCTATAACTTCGTTTATTGAGAAGCACTACCTGCACTTTAACTCAGCAACCCTGGTTGATGCAGCAAAGGCATACAAAGCTCACATTGAGAGCGGCAAGAAGATGATGATTACCCTGGCCGGTGCCATGAGTACCGCTGAGCTTGGTATCAGCTTAGCCGAAATGATACGCCAGGATAAGGTTCAGATCATTTCGTGTACCGGTGCTAACCTTGAGGAGGATTTAATGAACCTGGTTGCCCACAACCACTACAAGCGCGTACCGCACTATCGCGATCTTACCCCACAGCAGGAGTGGGAGTTGCTTCAAAACGGCCTGAACCGCGTTACCGATACCTGTATTCCTGAGGAGGAAGCCTTCCGCAGGCTACAGTCGCACCTATTCGATGTTTGGAAAGAGGCACAGGATAAAGGTGAACGTTACTTCCCTCACGAGTATATGTACAAAATGCTAAAGAGCGGTGTACTAGAGCAGTACTACCAGATTGACCCAAAGAATTCCTGGATGATAGCCGCAGCTGAAAAGAATTTACCTATCGTAGTTCCGGGTTGGGAGGACTCAACCATGGGTAACATTTTTGCCTCATACTGCATTACTGGTGAGCTAAAGCCTTCAATTGTAAAATCGGGTATTGAGTATATGATGTTCCTTGCCGACTGGTACACCAACAATGCTGGTACTGAGGGAATAGGTTTCTTCCAGATAGGCGGAGGTATTGCCGGCGATTTCCCAAT
Source organism: Tenuifilum sp. (assembly GCF_037481895.1). NCBI lineage: Bacteria > Pseudomonadati > Bacteroidota > Bacteroidia > Bacteroidales > Tenuifilaceae > Tenuifilum > Tenuifilum sp. The sequence continues at coordinate 37,796 of NZ_JBBFKU010000007.1, read as the reverse complement.
TTGTGTGGTTCCCATGCTACATCAGGATCTTGAACGTACCGGAGTTCCTTTCTGGAGCTACTTCTGCCAAATCAGCGACTCAACCACCAGCTATGGCTCTTACTCGGGTGCAGTACCCAATGAGAAAATTACCTGGGGAAAACTCAATATCGATACCCCAAAGTTTATCATTGAGTCCGATGCCACCATTGTGGCACCACTCATTTTTGCCTACGTGCTGGGTTGGTAACAGAAAGCATCTTTCAAATTCATACTTATAGGCCAGGGACAATCCTTGGCCTATTTTTTTGGCTCGTTGGAATAAAATTTGTTAACTTACGTTGAATTAAAAAATGATTTATGAAACGAATAGCAGGTATTTTAATGTTAGTGCTACAGGTTTTACCTTATACCATTTCAGCACAAAAAGCCGTTGAGGTTAATTCAAACATCACCGATGTGGTTGTTTACCTCGATGCCGCCTCAGTAACCCGTAAGGCACAGGTTAACCTTCCTGAGGGACGAACAAAAATTAGCTTTACAGGCCTTTCGCCCTACATCGATTTTAAAACGATTATTGTTAAAACCCCCGATGGTGTGTCAATTGAAGGCGTAAACCATTCAAATAACTTTATAGGAAAAAAGGAGAGGAATGAGGAGATTGAGATTCTAAATAAAAAGTTAAAGGAACTCGAGGCACAGAGAAAGTCAATAAATACAAGTATAGCCGTAGTAAACGAGGAGATAAGTTTTTTGAATGAAAACAAAACCATTAGTGGCAAAAATGAAGCTGTTCCGGTTCAAATACTCAAGGATGCATCAGCTTACTATGGGACGAGGTTAAAGGAGTTACGTTTCAAGAGCCTCGAACTTAGTGACCAGCTGAGTGAGTTAGAAATAAAAATTGACGAAGTAAATCGGCAGATTTCAACAATAAGTTCCAAACCTGTACTACCCACTGGTACAATTGATGTATTGCTCGAAACGGAAAGCATTAGGAATGGCGTACCCATTGAGGTAAGCTACCTTGTAAAAAATGCTGGTTGGTTACCCCGTTACGATATAAGGGCAAATGCCCTTAACCAACCGTTAAGTTTGGTTTACAAGGCCAATATTAGGCAGGAAACTTCCGAGAACTGGAAAAACGTAAATCTGAAATTATCCAATGCCGAGCCCAATGTATCGGGTGTGGCCCCAAAACTTAAAACCTATGTACTGAACTATGGGGTACAACCCCCACGGTACACAAAAACTAATAGCAGGGTTGAGGGGTTTGTTCGCGATCCCGACGGTATGCCAATTCCTGGGGTTACCATAATTGTTCCTGGAACTACCATTGGAACCGTTACCAACGCCGACGGTTTTTACACTATCAATATCCCACCCGATTCCAGAACTTTAAACTACAGTTTTGTGGGATATAAAACCCAAACATTACCAGTAAACTCTGGCAGGATTGATGTTACTCTTGAACCCGATGAGGTTAGGTTGGAAGAGGTTGTTGTAATGGCCTCTGGTGTATCATATGCAGATACTGAACAACCTGTATACAGAAAGTCGCAACCTAAACCCAAAGTAACCGCTGCTGCTGTAAGTGAAATGGGAGTTATTGAAAAGCCAACCAACGTTGAATTTGAGGTTAGTAAACCATTCACGTTAGCATCGGAAAATAAGTCGCAGGAGGTAAAATTACTTACCTACGAGGTTCCAGCATTTTACAGGTACTATTCTGTACCCAAAGTTGAAAAGGGAGCATACCTATCGGCATATATACCCAGCTGGGAAATATACAACCTGCTCGATGCTGAGGCAAACGTTTACTTTGAAAATACCTACATTGGTTCAACGCTTATTGACACGCGCTCAGCGCTTGATACCCTTCCAATATCGTTAGGAGTTGATAAATCTATAGCCGTTAAGCGCGAAAAGGTAAAAGATTTTACTCAGAAGCAGCTGATTGGTACCTACAAGGAGGAGACCCGTAGCTGGAAAATAACTGTAAAGAATAATAAGAATCAGGATATTCAGATAACTGTGCTCGATCAGGTTCCCGTATCGACCAACGAGGAAATTAAAGTAACTGTTGTTGAGCAAAGCAATGCATTGGTAAATCCCGAAACCGGAGAGGTGAAATGGGATTTAACAGTACCGGCAGGGCAGTTTAAGGAACTCATTTTAACCTACAAGGTTAAGTTCCCGAAAAATAGAAATTTGTATGTGGAGTAACTAAAACAGGAATATTTTAACACCCATGGTTAAATGCGATAACCATGGGTGTTATTTTTTTCCATAAAATATTTATGCTGTCAAATATCAATCCAAATAACTCTTTTAAAATGAAAAGGTATTTTTATGTAATACTCTTATTTTTTTCATACACCTATGTTGGCGCACAAGAAATCAATGATACTTGTAGGTTGCGTCCTTTATCAAGTATCAACCTAAGCATACTTGGTGATGCTTCATTGATTTCATTAAGTTATGAACGGATTTATTCCATAAAACCGAATTTGCATTTATCTGCAAAACTTGGTGTAGGGTACAACGAGGAGTTTAATATATGTATCTATTCTCCATGTCCGGAACCGCATAAATACACAACTATCCCTCACCATGTAACATGCAATATAGGATTTTCCAAACATTTTTTTGAGGTAGGTTTGGGTGGTACAGTAATCATAGGAAAAACAACTCAACCCTACATTTTGTATCCCATTTTGGGTTACAGGTTCCAATCCTTAAATAAGAAGCTAAGTTTTAGAGTTTTTGTAGAGTACCCTTTTTCCGGAGCTGAAACCGATGATATACTGTTTGTTCCAGTGGGAATAAGCATTGGAAGTGTTTTTTAAAGAGTTATTTGGTAGCTGCCAGTTAAAATCTTAGGTTTGATTTATCCGTTAAGAGTACCAAAGGGAGTATCGGTAAATAAGCAATTTGTAAATAACTAATTTCTTCAACCCCGGTCAAACCCAAAATTTTATTATCATTTAATCACTTTCCTTAACTTTTATCCTTTAACAAATCCCTTAAGCATTTTAATTTCTTCAGCCCAGCGCGACTCATCGGGTGTTTCAAGGATAATTGGGATTGCATTAAAGCGTGGGTCAGTCATAATGAGCCGGAAAGGCTCAATTCCCAAAAGGCCATCGCCAATGTTCTCATGGCGATCTACACGGCTACCTAGCCCTTTTTTGGTGTCGTTAAGGTGAATGCCCTTAAGGAATTTAAAACCAATCACCCTATCGAAATGGCTAAAGGTTTTGGCAAAAGCTTCGGGTGTCGATATATCGTACCCGGCCGTAAAGGCATGGCATGTGTCAATGCAAACCCCAACGCGCGATTGGTCGTTAACGTGGTCGATAATAAACCTTATTTGCTCAAAGGTGTAGCCAAGGTTACTTCCCTGACCCGAAGTGTTTTCAATTACCGCCGTTACACCCTGTGTGCGCTCTAAAGCCATATTAATTGAATCGGCAATGAGCAAAAGGCTCTCTTCTTCAGAAATTTTATTCAAATGGCTGCCCGGATGAAAGTTAAGCCTATCGAGGCCAAGCTGCTGGCAACGCACCATTTCATCGAGAAATGCATTACGCGATTTTTCAAGCGCATCCCTATCGGGGTTACCAAGGTTAATAAGGTAACTATCGTGTGGTAGAATTTGTGCAGGTGTGTAGCCATACTTCTCACAGTTCGCTTTAAAAGTATCAATGCTTTTCTGGGTGAGTGGCGGGGCTTCCCATTGGCGTTGGTTCTTTGTAAAAAGTGCAAACGCTGTAGCTCCTATACTATGGGCATTTACGGGGGCGTTCTCAACCCCACCTGCCGCGCTTACATGGGCTCCAATAAACTTCATGACAGTAAAGTTGAAATGGTTCATCAATTTGCGTAAATTTACTCAATAAACAAAGACTTTGAGTTAGCGTTCACTATCTTTGTAAAAATTGAATTTTTTATACATGGATAGCTTAACAGGGAAATGGACATTTACTGAGGAGTTTGAGTGCGGTACCGATAAGGGTTTTGCCTTTTTGGAGCAAAAAGGTGATCTTATAGTTGGATACCTGGAGTACGAGGAGTGTATTGAGGATGAAGAACCATTCATGGTAAGGCAAATTGTTGAGGGTAACATTCAGGGTCACACTATTGTTCTAAAAGGCCTGGAAGTAATGCATCCCGATGGGACTCCCATTCTGAATTACAATCTTGATGTGCTTGAGGGTACTTACACCCATGAAAAAAAGATTGTGGGTCACAGCTACGATTCCGAGGATGTTTGTGGGGTATTTGTGATGACAAGAGTAGCTGGCGACGAATTGTAAACTTAGTGAATAGCAATGTTTTTAACCTTTAAACTGTAAAGCGGAGCAGACTCAAAAATCTTAAACGCCTTTAAGCCAGGCATGTTTTTGAATTTTGAATCTTGAATTTTGAATTTTGAATCTTGAATTATACCAACATGCCAAAAATCCGTTTAACCAAAGAGTTTCGGTTTGAGATGGCCCATGCCCTTGAGGGCTACGACGGCCTATGCCGACACATGCACGGTCATTCCTACATACTTGCGGTTACCGTTATAGGTGAGCCTATCGATAAACAAGGGCACCCAAAGCTGGGGATGGTTATGGATTTTGGCGACCTTAAACGCATAGTTAACCCCCTAATAGTTGATAGGTTCGACCATGCTGTGGCCGTAATGGCCAATACCCCAACGCATACAAAGCTTAGGGAAGCCGGTTTTAATCGTATTGAGGCCCTGCCATTCCAACCCACCTGTGAGAATATGATTCACTACTTTGCTGAAATTATAAAGGCTAATCTTCCGGTCAATGTAACACTACATCACCTAAAACTTAATGAGACTGCCACATCGTATGCCGAATGGTATGCAACCGACAACCTGTAATTGTTTACCAAAACCATGAAAAAACGCCTGCTATTGCTCGATGCTTATGCCCTAATTTACAGGGCATACTATGCCTTTATCAATCGCCCAATGCGTAACAGCAAGGGAATGAACACATCGGCTATTTATGGTTTTATCCGGGCCACACTCGATGCCATCAAAAAGTTTAACCCTACCCATGTGGCGGTAGCATTCGATGTATCGGGCAAAACCTTCAGGAACGATATTTACCCCGATTACAAAGCCCAGCGCGATGAAACGCCTGAGGATATTAGGGCATCGGTTCCTGTCATTAAAAACCTTTTAAATGCTCTTAACATTCCAATTATTGAAAAGGAAGGCTTTGAGGCCGACGATGTTATTGGCACACTTGCCACAAAGGCAAACCCCAAGGAGTTTGAGGTGATAATGATGACCCCCGATAAGGACTACGGTCAACTTTTAAGCGAGAACATTATTATAGCCAAGCCAGGTAGGAGTGGAAACGAGATGGAAATTGTTACTGCAGAGCAATTCTGTAAGGATTACGATATCCAAGATCCAAAGCAATTTATCGATATACTTGCCCTTTGGGGCGATGCCTCCGATAATATCAAGGGTGTTAACAAGGTGGGTGAGAAAACCGCTGCAAAGTTAATTTCCCAGTTTGGGAGCATCGATAACCTACTTCAAAATCTCGATAAGCTTAGCCCGGCACAAAGGGAAAACTTTGAGGCTGCACTTAACATTATTCCGCTTAACCGTAAGCTGGTAAGTATTGTTACCAATATCGACCTCAACGTTGATATTGAAAACGACCTTGCCGTAAAATCGCCTAAAACCCAAGAACTAATACCATTACTGGAGGAGCTGGAGTTTAGATCGATGCTCAAGGAGTTTACTGCTACGCCAAAAGCGGAAAAGCCACAGTACGTCCAGGGCTCGCTGTTCGATATGCCTGCAGCCGAAACACCAAAGCCAGCCATTAACCTCAAAACCATTAACGATTTTGAGGTTGATTACCGCATTGCGCAAACCCCAGAGGAACGCAGAATTTTGATTAAAGAACTGGAAAACTCCATTGAGTTTGCTTTTGATACCGAGACAACTGGGCTTGACCCAATATCGGCTGAGCTGGTTGGCTTATCGTTTGCCATTTCGCCGCGTAAGGCTTGGTGGGTTCCAGTACCATCGGATCAAAACCAGGCAAAAGAGGTGGTTAAGGAGTTTGCCAATGTATTTGGAACCGAAACCATTGCCAAGATAGGACAGAACATTAAGTTCGATATGCAGGTGCTGTTAAGCTATGGAATTGACATTAAGGGACACCTTTACGATACCATGCTTGCCCATTACCTGTTAGAACCCGACTCGCGCCATAATCTCGATTACCTTTCCGAAATCTACCTGAGCTACAAGCCTATTAGCATTGAGGAACTTATCGGGAAGAAGGGTTCCAAGCAGGGTAGCATGCGAAACGTTGAGGCTACGCTAATTACCCGATATGCCTGCGAGGATGCCGATTTAGCTTTGCAGCTCAAGCATGTACTGTTCTCTAAGCTCGAGGAGCAGGGCTTAACCAATCTGTACTTTGCCCTTGAAGCACCGCTAGTTGAGGTGCTAACTTACATGGAGCGCAATGGTGTATCGCTCGACACCAAAAGCTTAAAGGATTACGGGGAGATTCTCTCAGCGCAGCTGGTTGAGCTCGAAAGTGAGATACGCCAAATGGCCGGAGTGCCCGATTTGAATATCTCATCGCCCAAACAGCTTGGCGAGATTCTGTTTGAAAAGCTTAAGATATCGTCCGATGCCAAGCTTACCAAAACCAAGCAGTACTCAACCAACGAGGAGGAACTCCAGAAGTATATCGATGCCCATCCTATTGTTCCCAAAATATTGGAGTTTAGAGGCATAAAAAAATTGCTTTCAACCTATATCGAAACCCTACCCACGCTGGTAAATCCAAAAACTGGGAAAATACACACTTCGTTCAATCAGGCGGTGGCTTCAACCGGAAGGTTAAGCTCTAACAATCCTAACCTGCAAAATATTCCCATACGCGATGAGAACGGACGGGAGATTCGGAAGGCTTTTATTCCATCGCCCGGCGATTACCTGCTACTATCAGCCGACTACTCCCAGATAGAGTTGCGCCTTATGGCGCATATGAGTGCTGACCCCGCCATGCTAGAGGCTTTTGAAAAGGGGCAGGATATTCACGCTGCAACCGCTGCTAAAATATTCAGGATACCCCTGAATGAGGTTACTGCTGACCAACGCCGAAAGGCAAAAACAGCCAACTTTGGAATGATATACGGCATATCAGCGTTTGGCTTATCGCAGCGGTTAGGTATTTCAAGAACCGAAGCAAAGGAGCTGATTGATGGCTACTTCACAACCTACAAGGGAGTGAAGGAGTACATGGAAAAATGCGTTTCGCAGGCTCGTGAGCGGGGATGGGTTGAAACCATTTTTGGACGTAAGCGCTACCTGCCCGATATCAACTCAAACAACCAGGTGGTACGTGGGCTTGCTGAGCGGAACGCAATTAATGCTCCCATTCAGGGCTCGGCCGCCGATATCATCAAAATGGCGATGATTAGAATACACGACGAGTTCAAGAGTGGCAAGCTAAAGTCCAAAATGATAATTCAGGTTCACGACGAGTTGGTATTCGATGTTTACCGCCCAGAGCTAGATGAGGTAAAAGCAATAGTAAAGAAATGCATGGAGGGTGCAGCCGCACTTAGCGTTCCGCTGGAGGTGGAGATTGGTACTGGCAGCAACTGGCTTGAGGCGCACTAGTCTTGCTTGTCGGCCCAGGGCGAGGGATTAATGGACTCGTCAACCACATAGTCGCCATAGCGTTCAGCTATTAGGTTTAGGAGTGAGTAAACCTCATCGGGGTTAAGGGTGGTTAGTAGTTTTAGCCTGATATCCTTGAAGTGTGGTAATCCTTTAAAGTATGAGCCAAAATGCCTTCGCATTTCGAGCATTCCGGTTTTGGCTCCTTTAACCTGGAGCGAACGCTCAAAGTGCAAACGGGCAATTTCAACCTTTTCAGCGGTAGAGAGGGGTTTCATAAGCTCACCGGTTTTAAGGTAATGCTTCACCTCAGCAAAAATCCATGGACGACCATAGGTGGCGCGCCCAATCATAATTCCATCAACCCCGTAACGGGTAAACATCTCCTTGGCCTTAATTGGACTATCAATATCGCCGTTGCCTATAACTGGAATGTGCATCCGAGGATTACTCTTAACCTCACCAATGAGCGTCCAATCGGCTTTGCCAGTATAAAGTTGAGCGCGTGTGCGGCCATGAATGGTAATGGCCTTTATCCCAACATCCTGAAGGCGTTCAGCAATTTCAACAATATTTTTCGATTGGTCGTCCCAACCCAAGCGGGTTTTAACAGTAACCGGCAAATGGGTAGCCTCCACAATTCGGCGGGTCATCTCAACCATTTTGGGAACATCGCGCATCATACCTGAGCCTGCGCCGCGGTTGGCAATCTTTTTAACCGGGCATCCAAAGTTTATGTCAATAACATCGGGGTTTGCCTCGGTTGCAACCCGGGCAGCCTCAACCATGCTCTCAATTATATGGCCGTAAAGCTGAATGCCAATGGGTCGTTCGTAATCGTAAATGGTTAGCTTTGCTACGCTGCTCCCTGCATCGCGGATAAGCCCATCGGCATTAATAAACTCAGTATACATCATATCGGCACCAAAGTGCTTGCACATGTACCGGAACGATGGGTCGGTTACGTCCTCCATGGGAGCCAGTAGCACAGGTTTATCGCCTAAATCAATATTCCCTATTTTCATCCATTTGATTTTGCCATGCAAAAATATCAAAAGAAAACTGTTAAAGGCTTTGTTGAAAGTTGATATGAATTACTTTTGTAAAAATTTTTTAGTTTATGGAATATGGGTCTTTTGAATCAAAATCATTTATTGGAAAGATGGTGATTTTTGGAGCAATCATTTTTGTTAGCTCCACGTTTTTTTCGTTGATTGGAATATTGCTTCTAGGCTTAATGTATGGTGCATCGGGAGTGCAGGTTGTTTTAGGAAACAACCTAACTAATTTAAATGCTCTAAAACTAATACAAATACTACAAACCACAGGAATTTTTATTATACCAGCCATTCTATCGGCCTTTCTTTTTTCCAAAAAACCATGGAGTTACCTATGCTTTGAAAAGGTGAAATTCCAAACAATACTCAAAACATTTATTATAGTACTTATCTCACTACCGGCCATAAACCTTTTGGCATCCATCAACCAGCTGATTCCCGTGAGCGACTGGATGGTAGAAATGGAAAGGAAGGCAGAGGCTATTACAAAGGCATTTCTGTTAACCGATAGTATTTGGGCTTACCTGATTAATATATTGATGATTGCCATCCTCCCCGCAGTAGGTGAGGAACTCATTTTCCGGGGAATCCTTCAGCGGAGGCTGGTTGAGTATACACGCTCGCGATGGGTTGGTATTTTGCTAGCGGCCGCGCTGTTTAGTGCTATACACATGCAGTTTCAAGGTTTTATCCCCCGCTTTGCGCTGGGTGTTGCATTTGGTTACCTGCTTGAGGTTACAGGTAGTATTTGGGTTCCCATAGCTGCGCATTTCTTTAACAATGCCATTGCTACCACAGGTTATATGCTTATGGGCATGGGTGCGGCCGATAAGAGAATTGAAAATATTGGTGGTATAACTGACCTTTGGATACTTGGGCTTGTTAGCCTGGTAGCAACTTCGCTGCTAATAGTAAGTATTAAAAGGGAGTTTGAACGGGAAAGCGAACTAAAACAGACGGGGGATAGCGTTATCGAGTAGCGATAACCCCTTTATCTCGTTTTTTCTATAAACGTAAACCAAACCGTAAGCGGTTGCCTTTTCCCTACGTTCCTCATCAGAGAGGTCTTTGTAGTGTTCCTCCACTTCGTTCCATATGGTTAGGATTATTTCATCGGCTTTTTTACGGAGTTCATTCAGCTCATTAAGCATGCGCTGGGTGTTATGTTGGAGCACTTTTTGGTAGTTATAGGCTTCAAGAAACTGGTCGTAGCGCACCTTAACAACAGCAATAGTGGGGTTGGTAATTGGTGTCATCCCTTTACGGGTACGTGCCATCTCACCCTCAATTATCTTTTTGCCCCATTCTATAAGGTCTTTTTCAGTATTTAGTGAGGGTAGCTTTGACTCATCAATATCCATACCGTAAAGTTCCCGAACTGCTGGTTGTAGTTCACCCCGGGCAATGGCCATGTTTACTACCTGAATAAAGTGCGAAAGGTACAATCTGGCCTTTTTTACCAGTTGCTGGTAATCCTTGCTTCGTTCAACCTGAGTATCGTATGCCGCCTTGTAGTGTGCTATAGCCTTTTCGAATGAGTTTATGAATAGTTCCACCTTGGAAAATGTTGCCTGCGAAAAGGCTAATTCCTGTGGGTGGGTATTTTTGCCCATTTTATAGGCAGCTTTGAGCGCGCGAATACGAGCGCTATCGGTGTTGGGTAATCGGCGGTAGGGCATAGCACTATCAATTTTGTTTTGCTCTGAACGATAAAGGCTTATCACTTGCGAATATAATCCAAGAAATGAAAAAATCAACTCTATTCGCAAAAAAAATTTAGTAGAAATTAGCTAATGTTTAACGAGTTGCTCTGAAATGCCCATTTTATGGACTTTTTATTTAGAAAAAAATTTTATAAGTTGAATGGATATCAAAATTGTAATGGGCGCTGTTGACAATTTAGCTGCGTTATGCTAACTTGCTCTCAAACATTTAGGTAATGTTTAAATCAAATAATATTCCTAAACTTTATTGCCTACTGGCAATGTTTCTGGTTTTTCAGGGCTGTAAAATAACCTATATTCCAAACACGTTCAACAGCCCTTTGCTCCGTAACAGGGGTGATGCTCAATTCAATGCTTGGGCTGGTTCATCGGGTCTGGAGGCTCAAACTGCAGTAGCGGTAACCGATAATTTAGGACTGATGGTTAACGGGCAATTCCAGCAGAATAAGAGAACTGAGGACGATGTAGAGGTAACTGAAAAGCGGACACTAGTTGAGGGCGCAGTTGGTTACACCGAGCGATTCAGCGATATGGGTATTTTTGAAATATATGCGGGAGGTGGTGTTGGGAAAGTTCCTGCCAAGTTCAGGAATATCACCTGGGACGGACCACCTGACATTACCTTTAACCGTTGGTTCATACAACCCGCCTTGGGTTTCTGTAACGACTGGCTCGACTTCAGCGTGGTAAACCGGTTGTCGTTGGTTGACATTGGCCCTCAAAAAAACTGGTTCTACGAACCCGGCGTTGTGGGTAAAATTGGTTACAAACGGATTAGGCTTGTGGGATGTTTTGGTTTTTCATTCCCCCTCCGAGGCCACGACCAACGGTACTGGGATAATCAATTTGTAACCATTTCGGTTGGGTTGCATGTAAACTTCGGGAAGCGAATCCTTGAGGACTAGCCCATTTTCTCTAAAAGCGTTTCAATAACTTTAGGGTAATGCTCCCATTCAAGCTCATGTACCCTTTGAGCTAGGGTTTCAGGTGTATCATTGGGTAAAACCGGGCAGCGTGCCTGAAATATTATATCACCCTCATCGTAGTGTTCATTTACATAATGAATGGTTATCCCCGATTCCGTTTCCCCAGCAGCAATAACTGCCTTATGAACCCTATCGCCATACATGCCCTTACCGCCATACTTGGGGAGCAGTGCTGGATGTATATTCACAATACGATTGTTGAAGTGCCGAACCATTTCAACGGGAACCATTTTCAGGAATCCGGCCAAAACAATAAAATCAATTTTTTGCTCAATTAGCTTACTCAACACACTCCCATTCCTGAGCTCATCCATGGTAAACAGAAAGCTGGGAATCCCTAAACGCTTAGCCCTTTCCAGAACAAACGCATTAGGGTTTTCGGTGGCTATTAGTGTAATTTTAAACTTTGGATTGGACAAAAAGTGTTTGGCAATATTCTCGGCGTTGGATCCTGATCCCGATGCAAAAATGGCTATGTTGAACATAATCAGGCAGATAATGTTTAAATTTAAACGACTGTCAAAAAAAAATTGTTAACAAGCGTCAAAAATATGAACAAAAAAATTACTTTTGCCACGTTTTTACCATCTGATTTGTTTTCAGGTGAAAATAAGTTTTTCTTTGTGATTTGAAAACTCAATTTACTAACTAAATTTTAAAACTATGTCAGACATTGCAACTAGAGTTAAGTCGATCATTGTTGACAAGCTTGGAGTAGATGAGAACGAAGTAACTCCTGAAGCTAGCTTTACCAACGATCTTGGTGCCGATTCACTTGACACCGTTGAGCTGATTATGGAATTCGAAAAGGAATTCAACCTATCTATTCCCGATGAGGAAGCTGAAAAGATCAGCACCGTTGGTGATGCTATCAAGTACATTGAACAGCACAGCAAGTAATTAACTATTAACCGGCAAGGCAAATTTTGGTTTTTAACTAAAACACATTTTAATATGGAAATGAAACGTGTTGTTGTTACTGGTGTTGGAACCATTAACCCCTTAGGGAATAACATTCAGGAATACTGGACTAATCTTGAGAATGGAGTTAGTGGTTGTGAACTCATTACAAGTTTCGACACGTCGAAATTCAAAACCAAATTTGCCTGCATGGTAAAGAATTTTGACCCAAATAACTACTTCGATCGCAAAGAGGTTAAAAAGCTCGATCCTTACACACAATTTGCGCTGGTGGCAGTTGAAGAAGCCATGAAGGATTCAGGCATTAACCCCGAGGCCATTGACCTCGACATGGCCGGAGTAATTTGGGCATCGGGTATTGGGGGGTTACAAACCCTTACCGAGGAACTAAGAGGCTATTTCGGTGGTGATGGAACACCCCGATTTAGCCCCTTTTTCATTCCCAGGATGATTGCCGACATAGCAGCCGGGCATATCTCCATGAAGTACGGTTTCCGTGGACCAAACTTCTCAACCGTATCGGCCTGCGCATCGGCAACCAACGGTATTATTTGTGCCCTCGATGTAATCCGAACCGGTAAAGCTAACGTTGTTATAACCGGAGGTTCTGAGGCCTCAGTTAACGAAATTGGCGTAGCCGGATTCAATGCGCTTCAGGCACTATCGACCCGTAACGAGGAGTATAAAACAGCCTCCCGTCCATTTGATGCTACCCGCGATGGTTTTGTTATGGGTGAAGGAGCTGGAGCTCTGATACTCGAAGAGTACGAGCATGCTAAAGCCCGTGGGGCCAAAATTTACTGTGAGTTGGTAGGCGGCGGCATGTCAGCCGATGCATACCACCTGACAGCACCTCACCCCGAGGGGCTTGGTGCCCGTAAGGTTATGGAAAATGCCTTACGCGATGCCGGCATGAAACCCGAGGATATCGATTATATTAACGTTCATGGTACAGCCACTCCACTTGGTGATGTTGCTGAAACTAAAGCCATTATCCAAGTTTTTGGTGAGCATGCCTACAAGCTAAATATCAGCTCAACAAAATCGATGACCGGTCACCTGCTTGGCGCTGCCGGTGCCATTGAGGCTCTTGCTGCAGTTATGGCCGTTTATAAAGATGTGGTACCACCAACCATCAACCTAAAAGAGGTTGATCCTGAAATTGACAGCAAGCTTAACCTAACGCCAAATGTTGCTCAAAAGCGAACTGTTCGTGCTGCTTTAAGCAACACCTTTGGTTTTGGTGGACACAACGCATCCATCATCGTAAAAAAGATGTAGCATTTCAACGTGTTAAAATTCTTAAGTAAACCCATACGTCGGTTACGCTTAACGGCCGCCGATAAAGAATTTTATCAGAATCTTAAAAAAATTTTGGGGTTTGCCCCCGATAATCTTGATGTTTACAAGCTGGCGCTGGTTCACAGGTCAGCTTCTCTTATTATATCACCTGGTCAAAAGGTTGATAATGAAAGGTTGGAATACCTTGGCGATGCCATCCTCGATGCCATTGTGGCCGACTATCTATTTGCTGAATTCCCCAATAGCGACGAAGGTTTTCTCACTAAGATGCGGGCAAAGATTGTTAGCCGCAACAACATGAACCAGCTTGCAATTAGTATTGGGCTTCCTGAGGTGGTGAAGGTAAATAATGGTGCCCTTAACCACCAAAAGTATATTTACGGGAACGCCCTGGAAGCTATTGTGGGAGCCATGTTTATTGATAAGGGATTTAAATTCACCAGCGATGTGGTGGTTAACAACTTCCTCCGACGCCATATCAATCTTGAAGAGCTGGAAAACATTGAGCACGATTACAAGAGCCGTATTCTGGAAATTGCTCAAAAGCTTCACATTAAGGTTGCCTTTGATACCCACGAGTACGGCGATAATAAGCAAAAACCACAGTTTGAGGCAATCCTACTCTGGAACGGTAAAGAGATTGGCCGTGGCCTGGGCCAATCGAAAAAGGAAGCGGAACAGCAAGCCTCAATGCAAGGAATTGACTTAGCCGAGGGCGAATTACAAAGCGAAAAACAAAAGGAAGATACACCGAACGAAGATCCCAAAAACGAGCTAATTTAAACCCTTTGGCCACACCGCTCTGCACAAGGTTTTGTTTACTCCCTAATAATTCTAATCTGGTTACCTTTCCACAAGGCAATAATCGATGATGGTTTTCCGGTTGATTCTGTATCAATAATCTTAGGAACCACATAGTCAACCCCCGATACTATTTCCCTGGGAATAGCTTCGAAATTCTCTGGGAATGGCGAGCCGCAAATATTTGCAGAGGTTGACACTATTGGACGGCCAAACCTTGAAATAAGCTGCTGGCAGAATTTGCTCTGGGTAACACGGATGGCTATCGTTCCTTTTTCACCGTAAACCGATGGGGCAAGATTCTTTCCCTTATCAAACACAAGGGTAAGCGGTTTATCGGATAATTCAATTAGATCCCATGCCATTTCGGGGATATCCACCACATATGAAGGGATTCGGGCTGGCAAATCAACCAGAATAACAAAACCCCTACTATCGTTACGTTTTTTTAACGTCATGAGTCTGGTCACAGCCTCTGGGTTGGTGGCATCACAGCCCAGCCCCCATATGGTATCGGTGGGGTAGAGGATAATTCCGCCCGAGCGTAAAATATTTATTGCATCTTCTAATTTAAATTTCATTATAATTGAATATGCGATTATATTGTTCAACTAATCTCTTTTCTGAAAACACATTGTATGCTAGTTTAGAATTATATAATCTTTCGTGAAAATTTAAAGTTTCTAAATCTTCAAACGACGAAAAATTTTTAAGTTTAAAACCCTTTTCGGTTAGCATATTCCATGTTGTGACCTCCTTTCTTAAATATATTGTTTTTCCCATAGCTAATAATGTTATTATATTTCCCATTCCTTGTTGTCGCCAATTGTTAAATATGGCAATATCGATTTTACTAAGTAAAGATTTGTAGTCCGCTAAAGACATAAAATCGAGCAATGGAAAAAACTTAACACCAAATATGTCTTTCCCTATTGTTACAACTTTTTGGGCATATATTGAATCGCCATAGGATAAAGGACAATATATTTTTATGTTGAGATCTTTGAATTTACTTAATTTATTAAAAGCATCAATATGCCTGTTTGATTCGTGTGCAGAATTGCCAATCAATATGTTTAGTTCCTTTTTATTTTCATCATTACTTATATAATATGTAGTATTAATAACATTGCTAGGATAAAGCAGACAATCAAAATGGATACCATTAAAACCAAATTCTCTTTTTGCTATTTCAACATCTCCTTTTACATAGGTTAACACAAACTTTAATCTTTTTAGTATGGAAGAAAATATCTTGTTTTCTAAATTCTTCTTCTTTTTATTGTGAATAGAATCCAATTTATAATATAGATCTCCACCCCAAAGAAGCCAGTAACTCTTTCTTAAAAATTTTGGAAATAGAAATAAAAAGTTAACCACTTTTGCCTTAGATAGACTATGTAAAAATATTATATCATATTTATTAAAGTACTTGTATAAGGAAATGTGAAACAAAACAGGTATTTTATAAAACTTTAGTTTAATAACGTTATTGTAGCATGGTTCATCACCAGCCATTTTAAGATACAAAAAGAGATGGTTTTCAGGATTAAAATTCTTATTTATGAAGTGTATATAATCTTTGAAAAACTTTTCAGGGAAAACAATGTGTAATACTTTTTTTTCGCTCATTATTGCTTAGTTTTAAAAAAATCAATAATTCTTTCGGAAATAAAATCGACTTCTGAAAAGGATAGTTCATAATAAAGAGGTAACCTTAAAAGGCAATCGGAATACCAATCGCTATTAGGCAACTCTCTACCATCATGTTTATTAACATAAAAGGGGCTTTTGTGAAGGCTTTGGTAATGAAAAACAGCCATAATTTCATTTTTCTTAAGATAAGAAATAAGATTGGTTCTATCTTCAAGGCTCTTGCAAACTAAATAAAACATGTGAGCATTGTTGGTTGAATATTTAGGGATATAAGGGAGATCAAAGTATCCTTCAGATTGAAGAAAACTAAGGTTTTGATAATATCTATTCCATAAATTTATCCTTTTCTCTTGAATTAACTCAATGTTTTGGAGTTGTGCATAAAGAAAAGCAGCGGTTATTTCGGATGGCAAAAATGAAGAGCCAATATCAACCCATCCATATTTATTAACTTCGCCTCTAAAAAAAGCAGTTCTATTTGTTCCCTTTTCCCATATTATTTCTGCTCGTTTATTATATTGAGCATTATTCACAACCAATGCTCCTCCTTCTCCAGATATAATATTCTTTGTTTCATGGAATGAAAAACAAGCGAAATCGCCAATAGTTCCAAGCGCTCTATCTTTATAATAAGAATCTATAGCTTGAGCAGAATCCTCAACGAGAATTAGGTTGTGCTTTCTACATATACTTTCAATTTTTTCCATATCACAAGCAACTCCTGCATAGTGGACAACAGCAATGGCTTTTGTTCTCGGAGTTATTAGTTCTTCTAGGGAGTCAGCATTAATATTTGGATGATAATGTGAACTATCGGCAAAAACAATTTTAGCCCCTTGCCTAACAAATGCCAAGGCTGTAGAAACAAATGTAAATGAAGGTATAATTACCTCATCGCCCTGTTTAATCTGTGAGAGAATTGCTGCCATTTCAAGAGCATCTGTACAAGACGAGGTAAGGAGCGTTTTGCCAAATTGATATTTTTCACATAAAAGATTCTGACATTTGCTTGTAAATACTCCATTCCCAGATAATTTCCCTGCTTTTAATGCCTCTTCTATGTAAAGTAATTCTTTTCCTGTTACAAATGGTTTGTTAAAGTTTATCATAAATCCTCCAGTAATGATATATGTATTGTTCTAAATGTATTTTGAAACCATTTTTCTCATAAAACCTGCATGCAATGTGGTTATCTTTTTGGGTGTCTACATAAATGCTCGTAATATTCCTAAGCAAAGCCTCATTTATTACCTTTTTGATTAAGTTACTACCAACCTGCATCCCTCGATAATTTTCATCAACTCCAATTAAACCAATACGACATGAGTTTTTGTCAAATTTTACTGTTACAAAACCAACAATCCTATCATTAATCGAGTAAACAAAAATCTCATCACAATTAATTTTTTTAACCGAGTTTTCTATCCAAGTTTTATATAATCCCTTAAAAGATGATGTATCAAAATAAGAGTCTGTTTTAAATCTTGAATATTCACCTGTTTTATAGGCTAAATCTTCAAGTTCGGGGATAACATAAGTTTTATCATATACATTAATGTTGTTGGTAAAGTCATTAGAAATTTTACCTAATTTAAAATTAGCAAGATCAAGTTTATAGGTTCTCTTAACATCAACGAGTTTTAAATTTACATGAGATATAACAGGAATTTGGGTTAGAGAAAAGATATAAATTAAATCATAATCATTAATTTGGAATAATACCTCTTCGAAATTGTTATGAAGATTGATATTATTTAGTAATATTCTTCCTATCTTCAAATTAAAAAACCTACTATCCCATTCTAAATATTCAATTTCCAGTTTTAAAGATTCCATAGCAATAGTTTCAAGTAAAATTAACTTCAAATTTTTGATTTTATAATCCCATTGCTAGTCCACTGCAACTTTTTCCGTCTTACTTCCTTTCTAATCCTATTGTTTTTATCCCAGGTACTTTTTGTGCGGTATGGGCGAGGATGGTCAAGATGAACGCATACTGCACTATATCGAATTTGCTTTCCTTTAACTCCATAATTCATCAATCTTTCACCTAGTTCACGGTCAAGCCCCCCGTATTGCATGTCCTCATTGTAGCCATTAACAGCTATGATATCGGTTTTCCAACCACTTACATTATGGCCATTCCATGTGGGTTTTGTTGTTGTGATAACATTAAGGAATTTCTGAAGAAATGGTTTTTGGGTTAGCTTTAAAAATTTATAGGTAAAGGGTTGTTTGTTCTTTTTTAGCCATGAATATTTAAAAGGTAGTCCATTTTTAACATCGTCAAAGGATATTTTATCTGATACATTTTTTGTAAGTTTTAGGTATCCCCCACTAAGGAAAACGCCTTGCTTAGCATTTTTAATATGAACCTCAACAAAATCGTTTCTGGGTATGCAGTCCCCGTCAGTAAATATTAAGTAATCCGAGTTGGAATGTAGTATTGCCTTATTCAGAATTTGGCATTTTTGAAAACCATTATCGGGATGCCAAACATGAGTTATATTTAGGGTATTCCTTTTTTTAAATTCATCAATAACCTGCATAGTAGCTTCTCCTGATCCATCATCGGCTATTATTATTTCAAATTGTTTTTCAGTCTGAAACTCAAAACCCCAAAGGGTTTTTCTTAACCATTCAGGTTGATTATAGGTGGTTACTATTACTGAAGCCAATGGCCTAAAACTTGCAGGAGCATTTAAAATATTGACAAAAGGGTAGGGTTGCCTTTTTCGGTTTATTTTGTAAAGCCTACGCAGTTTAGCATATTTGACAAAGCAATGCTTAGCTAAAAGAAAGCTTATGAGAAAACCATTGAATCCTGAAAGGAAACCTGTACGGATAAAGTATGAATGAATAAACCTCCATGTGGTATGAAAAATCATCTTAATGTATCCTGATTTTTTCCCCTGGTAATAGTATTCCTGTGCTGAAATAGTGGAGTACCGGTTTACTTCATCAATATGCTCCTCGTATGTCTGGTAGCGCCAGTGTAGCAAATGACCTTTTAGGGTTTGAACTTTAGCGTTATGGTCCATTTTTACTACTTCATGTATATTGGCACCCTGCCACCTTCCCTTACGACGATCGAAAAGCCTAATTCTTTTTTCAGGGTACATATCAGTATGGAACAACCATTTACCACAGTAATTGTTTAAGCGAATAAACTTGTACCCATCAAATTTCCAGTTGCATTTTACTTGGAGTACTTCTCTTTCAAGTTCTACCGATAGGGCTTCGTCGGCATCAAGTGCCAAAATGTAATCATGGCTTGCTTGTGATACTGCAAAATTCTTTTGGTCGCGAAAGCCTTCAAATTTATGTTTAATAAAGCGAGTTCCTAAGTTTTGACATATTTCCTCTGTTCTATCGGTTGAGAAACTATCAACAACTAGTATTTCATCTGCTACGCGTTGAACTGAACGAATACAACGTTCTATATTCTTTTCTTCGTTAAGGGTAATAATTACTGCTGAAATTTTAACCATTGTAATCTAAGGAGTTTTGCAATTGTGGCAAAGGTATAATTTTTTACGAATCAAAAGACCCGACTTGCGCCGGGTCTTATTTTATTTAGGTATTTAAATTTTACAGTAAGCTAAAGGCTGCGGTTAACCCTGCCATTACAATTGATACCATGCTCATGAGTTTGATAAGGATGTTGAGGCTGGGACCCGAGGTATCCTTGAAGGGATCGCCAACTGTATCGCCTACAACTGCAGCCTTGTGGTTGTTGGAACCCTTGCCGCCAAAGTTCCCCTCTTCAATATACTTCTTGGCATTATCCCAAGCTCCACCTGAGTTTGCCATAAATATTGCAAGAACAAAGCCTGCGGCAAGACCACCGGCAAGTAACCCTAAAACACCTGCAACACCAAGTATCAAACCTGTAACAATGGGAATAATAATTGCTAGGAGCGATGGAAGAACCATTTCAATTTGTGCACCGCGAGTGGAGATAGCTACACAGCGAGCATAATCGGGTTCTGCTTCACCCTCCATGATACCTTTAATCTCACGGAACTGGCGACGAACCTCCTCAACCATCTTTTGGGCAGCGCGACCAACAGCGTTCATGGTTAAGCCGCTAAACAGGAAAGCCATCATGGCTCCGATGAAAACGCCAACAAGCACAACGGGGTTCATTAGGTTAACCTGGTAGTAGTTCATAAAGTCAACAATTGTTGCCTTTGCGGTTTCAATGGTATCGCCATTGGCAAGTGTAATTACATTCTCACCAATACGGATTAGCCCAATTTTAATCTCCTCAATGTAGGAGGCTAAAAGCGCTAGGGCAGTTAAAGCTGCGGAGCCAATGGCAAATCCTTTACCGGTAGCTGCAGTTGTATTGCCCAAAGCATCAAGGGCATCGGTACGTTTGCGAACCTCAGGACCCAAGTGGCTCATTTCAGCGTTACCCCCAGCATTATCGGCTATTGGACCGTAGGCATCGGTGGCTAGGGTAATACCCAGTGTTGAAAGCATACCTACTGCTGCAATACCAATACCATAAAGTCCGAGCTGTATGTTTTGGGCATCGAGCATGTGCTTAACATCGAAATTTATGGCCGAGAGGAATGCAATTAGAATTGCTATTGCAATGGTTATAACAGGTATAGCTGTTGATACCATTCCTAAACCTACGCCTGAGATGATTACTGTAGCAGGTCCTGTTTGTGCACTTTCGGAAATCCTTCGGGTAGGATTAAAGGAGTGTGAGGTGAAGTACTCCGTTGATTGTCCAATTATAATACCAGCCAGCAACCCTGCAACAACCGAGAAGGATATTCCTATCCAGTTCTGGAGGCCTAATGTGTAAAGGATCACAAAGGTAAGGATTGCAATTAGCGCAGAGCTTACGTTAACGCCCATACCCAACGAGCGTAGCAGATCGCGCATGGTTGCTCCCTCTTTGGTACGAACGATGTAAATACCCAGAATAGAAAGCACTATACCAACTGCAGCAATTAACATGGGCGCAAGGATTGCCTTGTACTGCATCTCAACTCCGGTTGCAACAAATGCCGAAGCCCCAAGGGCCGCGGTTGCAAGAATTGACCCTGCATATGATTCGTATAAGTCAGCACCCATACCGGCTACATCGCCCACATTATCGCCCACGTTATCGGCAATGGTGGCTGGGTTACGGGGGTCATCCTCCGGAATTCCTGCCTCAACCTTACCTACAAGGTCGGCACCCACATCGGCTGCTTTGGTATAAATACCACCACCCACACGAGCAAACAGCGCTTGGGTTGAGGCACCCATTCCAAAGGTAAGCATGGTAGTGGTTATTATGATTAGCTTATGGGAGCTATCGGGCTCATCGATAAAGTAGTTTAGAATAAGATACCACAACGAGATATCGAGTACGGCCAATCCTACCACTACCAAACCCATTACTGCCCCTGACCTGAATGCTACCCTGAGGCCATGGTTTAGGGAGTTCTTAGCAGCGTTAGCTGTTCGAGCCGAGGCGTAGGTGGCGGTTTTCATCCCAAAAAATCCGGCTAAACCGGAAAAGAAACCACCGGTTAGGAATGCAAATGGTGTCCATTTGTTTTGCACTCCCAGTCCAAATGCCAAGTAAACAAAAAGCAGCATTAGCACTATGAATACAATAAAAACCACCTTGTACTGCTGCTTTAGGTACGACATGGCACCCGTACGCACGTGCTGTGCAATCTTTTTCATCAGGTCAGTACCCTCATCTTCCCTCATCATCTGCCTAAAAAAGTGGTAGGCAAACGCCAGGGCAATCACCGACGCAATCGGTACAATCCAGAACAAATTGTCAATAATCATAGGTTTAATAATTTAGGTTGTTATTGATATATTTAGATAGATAATTTTCATACAAACATTTAGCTAATATACGAAGTGTAATTTAAGGTGAGTATATTCGAACAAAAAAAAGAGGTTGACTTAAAAGTTTTTTCATTAACAAATTTTATTAAAGGATGTTCGTAGAAAGATTCAATAGCCTTGGTTGGGAGCCGAACGATAATTCTGGTTTATTAATCAGCTAATGAATATTCACAAAAAAAGCATTACATTCATATTAGATGGTAGTATTAAAACAAAAAAAATTAACTTTGCACGGTCGGAAAAAAGTCAAATTTCAATATGGACGATTATCACCCTGATAGTTAACCCGGAATAGAGGTAATGTACTATACCTCTATTCTATAAAATTTGGAGGGATAGTACATGATTTCATTCTGGAAAAGGGACATTGGTTTACATCCAACCGCCGAATGGGAACCCTACTGCTGGGTAAACGTCGAAAATCCTACTAACGAAGAAAAACGCTATTTGCTCGATGAGCTCGGGGTACCCGATGCTTTCTACAACGATATTGAGGACGTTGACGAGCGCCCTCGTATTGAGTATGAGAACGGGTGGTTTTTTATCCTGATGCGTTTACCGTATAAGAATACCGATCTGAAAATTCCCTACACCACAGTCCCTCTTGGTATTATTTTTAAGGATGAGGTATTTGTGTCAATCAGTTTCTACCGTTGCGAGGTGATCCCTGATTTCATTCAATTCTCGGTTCGTAAGGGAATTTTAATAAAGGATCATTTCGATCAGGTACTCAGGATAATGCTATCGTCAAGTGTATGGTTCCTGAAGTACCTAAAACAGATAAACAACGATATTAAGGAGGCCGAAAACCAGCTTGAACGTTCCATCCGTAACGAGGAGTTACAGGATCTGCTTCGCATTGAGAAGAGCTTAGTGTTCTTTACCACATCGCTAAAGGGCAACGATATACTGCTGCACAGGATAAAAAACCTGCGTAGCTACCGCGATACCTATAATCCGGAACTTTTGGAGGACGTAGAGATTGAGTTGCGCCAGGCACAGGAAACTACAAGCGTTTACTCCGACATTCTAAGCGGTATGATGGATGCTTACGCTTCGGTTATATCCAATAACCTAAACATTGTGATGAAGCGTTTAACCTCAATCTCCATTGTGCTTATGATTCCAACGCTAATTGCTAGTTTTTATGGGATGAATGTTCCCAATAACATGGAAACTCATCCCTGGGCATTTGGTGCTATAGTTATTGCATCGATAACTATTTCGGTTTTTGCTTTGCTGATATTCATGCGGAAAAAGTGGTACTAATCAGCGGTTGTTCGGGTAGCTTTATTTACAGCTGTAATAATTTGATCAACCTCAAACGGTTTCTGAATATAACCGCTTACCCATCCCTCGTTAATTGCATGGTATATTTCGGGTGAAATATCGTAGCCTGTTAGGATGAAGCAGGGTATTCCCGGTTTTACCTTTGCTGCCTCACGGGCAAATTCAAGCCCGTTCATACCAGGCATTTTCATGTCGCAGAAAATAACATCGATGTTTGGGTTTTGGGTAAGTTTTGTTAACCCATCGGCACCGGAGTTGGAACTTATTACCTGGTAATACCTCCGGAAGTTTACCTCAAAAAGCAGTACGTTTGTTGGCTCATCGTCGATGTGGAGCACGCTGATATTTCCTGTTGCATCCATGGCTAGCTTGATTTAGGTAAAACTACTGTAACTTTTGTTCCTTTGCCCCTTTCGGAGTGTATGTTAATATTTCCTTTGTGTTCCTTTATAATGTTGTAAGTGATGGATAACCCCAGCCCTGTTCCCACTCCGGGCTCCTTGGTGGTAAAGAACGGATCGAAAATCTTTGGCAGATTTTCATGGTCAATTCCGCATCCGGTATCCTCAAAAATTACCCTACACGTTTTGTCCGTTGATTTTGTTGTTATGGTTATTTTACCTGTACCATCGATAGCTTGAATGGCGTTGATGAGAATATTCATGAACGATTGGTGTATTTGGCCCTCGTTACAGTAAATACTTGTTGAATCCTCGTCGTAATGCTTTATGATCTCAATTCTATCGCGGTACTGATTGGAAAGTAGTATCAGACAGTTGTCAATCACCCTGTGTAAATCAACATTTGAGTGTTTTGTATAGTCGGCACGGCTATACTGGTTAAGGCTTCTGACAATCTGGGCTGAGCGTTTAACTCCTTCCTTGATAGCATCAACTAATGGCTGTAGCTCGCTTTTTTGTGCTTTAAACTTATCGTTGATAAATCCCTCAATGGCAATAATGCCTCCCTGTATGAAATTCAGGGGGTTATTTATTTCGTGAGCAACCCCAGCCGCAAGCAAACCAAGCGATGCCATTTTCTCCGATTGGATTAGGGTTTGCTGAGCGTTCTTTAGTTCTTGTAAGGTTTCTATTAGCTTTTCGCGCTGATTGTAAAGTTCCTCGTTGGCTGAGGTTAGCTCCTCGTTTACTGCCTCAAGTTCCTCAGTACGTTCTTTTACAAGTAGTTCCAAGTGGTTTCTATAGGTTTCAAGTTCCTGTTGGGTTTTCTTTATTTCTGTAATATCGATGGAAATCCCCCTTAACCCAACAACTATTCCGTTATCAACTATAGGGGATGAGTACACAAGAGCAGGGAATCGTTCGCCGTTCCTGCGTTGTGCTGGGTACTCAAGCCCAGGTGCAGTCTCCCCCTGTAGCCGTCGTTTAAAAAGCCTGATAGTTTCTTCCCTAAATTCAGGAACAATGGTTTCAAAAATATTCACCCCTTTTTTAAAGTCCTCATAGGTGTAACCCATACTTTCCAGTCCATACTTGTTCACAAAGGTTACCATTCCGTTTAGGTCAATTTCCCAAATGGATTGGGGTAGGAGTTCGGTAAGTTCACGGAATCGCCGCTCGCTCCGTTCAAGCTTTTCCTGGGCTTGTTTTATTTGGGTGATATCGGTGATGGTTCCTATATAACCATTGATTCCATCGGCATTTTTTTCGGGCAAAGCATTGCCCAGAACCCAAACCACCGAACCATCGGGTTTTAGGAATCGGTATTCGGTTGATGAGCTTTCCTCTAAGTTAACCCTTTCGTACCAACCATCGAGTATCTTTTGCCTATCTTCCGGGTGAACAGCCTTAATCCAGTCATCGCCTTTTGCTTGTTCGGGTGTTAATCCGGATAGTTCGCACCACTTTGGATTAACATAGGTGGTTTTACCCTGAGCGTCGGTTCGGAAGATGCCTACGGGCGACATGTGGGAGAGGGTCTCGAAAAGCATCATGGTTTCATGGTATGCTTTTTCGGCTTTTCGGAGTTCGGTGATATCGACTATTGCTCCAATAGAACCAGTTACAGCACCCTGAGCATTGTAAACTGGTGCACCGCTAACCATGCAATCGACCATTCGGCCATCTTTGGCCTTGAACTGCATTTCGTAAACATTCTTTATCCCCTGTTTCCGTTGATTATTTGCCTCAACTATTTCATGTCGCCTTTGCTCAGGAATTAAAAACTCATTTCCTACTTTCCCAATTACCTCTTCCGGCTTATATCCAAACATCTCTGTAAATCGGGTGTTCACAAATAGTATACGGTCGTTGTTATCGACCATCATAAGCGCCTCATTCAGGCTTTCAACTACAGTTCTATAGAGTTGTTCCCTTTCCTTGATTTCTTGTTCAGCCTTTTTCTTTTCGGTTACATCAATTAGAATCCCTCTAAGCCCTTTAGGGATATTGTTCTCGTAAACAACGCTTGAGAATATGTTGGCTGGGAAAATTGAACCATCCTTTCTGAGGGCAAGGTACTCCTCGTCAGATGTTTTACTTTCAATAAAGAGTTTTTTAATATTTTGGGCAACCCTCTGCCTGTCTTCAGGGGCAATGAGGTCGATAATGGTGATGCCCTTGTCCAGATCCTCCTGGGTATAGCCGAAAAGTTTGAAGCCAATGTTGTTGGCATAGGTAAATCGCGCATTTAGGTCAACCTCCCAAACAACCAGGGGTAAAAGGTCGGCTAGTTCACGGAACTTACGCTCGCGGTACTCCAGTGCTTGCTGGGCAATTTTCCGATCGCTAACATCGCGGACTACAGCAAGCACCGTTTTTTTACCGCTAATAAAAGTGAACTTAAGCGATACCTCAGACCAGAAAATTGAGCCATCGGATCGTTTGCTTTGCCATTCAAAAACAGCACTACCAGCCTTTATTGCTTGTTTTATTCGTTCCTGGGCTCCATTAGCATCGTATGGTTCAATTCCTGAGGAGAAAACATCGACATGCTTACCTATTACCTCTTCCTTACTATGTAATCCATACATTTTAAGCATCTGGTCGTTTACATCGATAATTACTCCTGTTTCGGCGTCGTGAATAAAAATTGCCTCACTGGTAGAGTTGAAGATTTCAAGGTAGTTTTGGAAACTTTCAACCGCATTGACTTTCTGTATCTCTGCCTCACAGAGTGCATCCTCGATACGTTGCTGGTATTTACGGCGCTCAAAGATGTTGAGAACGAGGTATAAAATGAGCAGTATACCTATAGCCATAACAAAGGTTGCCACCCATACCACTTGCCTTGAACGTGACGATGCTTTTTCAATTGGTATTTCGCTAATTACCATCCAGGGTTTATCGCTCAGGTATAGGTTAATTGGATAGTAAAACCGAAATACTCTTTCTTTTAGGT
Source organism: Tenuifilum sp. (assembly GCF_037481895.1). Classification (NCBI taxonomy): domain Bacteria; kingdom Pseudomonadati; phylum Bacteroidota; class Bacteroidia; order Bacteroidales; family Tenuifilaceae; genus Tenuifilum; species Tenuifilum sp. The sequence continues at coordinate 11,158 of NZ_JBBFKU010000007.1, read as the reverse complement.
AATTTGAATAGGTTTCAGCAGAAACTTCATTTCCCATAAAGGCCTTGACGGTATAGGCACTATCGGCTCTACTCTCTTCGAGGTAAAAATTTTTCCGAATTTTAGTAGAATCGGGATAGCTAACAATTAACCCTTTAGGGGAAACCAAGTATAAAAATCCGGTGTCGAAAAGTTTTACTGAAGATATTGCATTCTGTAGAAAGCTAAGATTTATGTCAACCCCCACTACACCTAGGAAGGCTGTATCGCTCATTATGGGAACGGAAATGGTACATCCAAAATACAGATTGCTATAGTTGGTGTACCTGAACAGGTATGGTTCTGAGAGAACCGCACTTTGTTTATGTTTTGCATCGGTATAATAGAACGACTGATAATCGGTGCATGGAACAATCTCAAAGTATAATGTATCATTATCGCGAAAGTATGTAATCCCGAAACGTCCATTGCAAGGGTATTCGTTACTTTGCTTAAACTGGAAATCTTTTCCATCGTAAGCATTGGGTTCCCATAGAACCCAAGCCCCCAAAATATTAGGGTTGCTGGTAAGAACGTCCTTTAAAAGATTCTTAATATCGTTGCGGGTTCCATTTTTCTGCTTCAGTATTAATGCACGTTGCTGAATTGAATTAGCAACTACATAGGCTGCAGTGAAATAGAGCTGGGTTTCGCCTGCAGTTTGACGAAGCACCTCCTTTGAGACCTCCTTGGACGATTCATAAATGTGTTTACGCTGAGTTACTGCCAGGTAGATAAACATGAAAATAAACACACTGGCTGTAAGCAAGGCTGCTAGTATTGCTGAATAGGGATGTGAGTATAGTTTACGAATATTCATTTTATTCGTAGGTATAGTTTCCTATACGTAAAGATAGGATATTTTATATGGAAAAAAATTTGATTGAGCCGATAATTTTGACCAAAAGCGTTTTAGCTAATACCAGAGCAATAAAATGTTACCTTTTGGCTTTAACAAAAGGGGTAAAATCACCGTTAGTTTCAAAAAGAATTTTCTCAAAGAGTTTTGTTGTAGCCAGTGCATCACCAGCAGCCCTATGGCGATTCTCAATTTCAATTCCTAAAGTGTTGCAAATGTTGCCCAGGCTGTATGAGCCGTATCCCGGGAAAACCCGTCGGCTAAGCTTAACGGTACAGAGCACTTCGCGGTGATAATCATAGCCCAAGCGTTTAAACTCCGCCTGAATAAACCGGTAATCGAATGGTGCATTGTGGGCAACAAATACGCAATCCTGGGTAAGCAGTACCACCTCACGAGCAATTTCGTAGAACTTTGGCGCATTGGCCACCATTTCATTTGTGATACCCGTTAGCTGTGTAATGTAGTATGGGATTATGGTTTCAGGGTTAACCAGTGTTTTAAATTCGTTGGTTATACTATTCCCATTGTGAATGTAAATGGCAATTTCAGTTATCCTATCGCGCTGCCAGCTACCGCCCGATGTTTCAATATCAACTATGGCATATTTCATTTACATAACAGTTAAGGGTATTGCTACCAGTGGCATATGAACTCGATATACCCCAATACTAACAAATTTTTTTTCAAATCAGCATTACAACCTGAACCACTATCGCACCAATAATTGGTAACCACAGCAAAAGTTCGTTCCAAAAGTTCTGTTTAGCATCAGCAAAATACGACGACATGATGAATGCTGAGGGTATAGCAGTAAAGTAGAATATCTCATACGATACACCTGGAACTAAAAAGAACGAAACAACCCCAATCAGAAAAAGGTAAAGGAAAATGGAGTAGTAGCGGCGAATGATAATTTTTTGAAAAGCCAATTTTTGATAGGTACCTATAAGCGATACCCCGAAGGGAATAGCCAGAAAACCTCCAAAAATCCAAAATAGCTTATCGTCGATAGCAGGTTCCGATTCGGTGAAAATACTTGTTACAAAAGCATGGTAAGGTTTAAGAATATCATCGTTAATAATGAAAAGTATAAGCATGTAAATAAGCCAGGGAACGGTAAAGGCGAATAGCAAAACAAACCATTCCCTAACATTGAAGGGGCGCAGTACTAGCAAAGTAAGTAGAGCCCAAACTGCAATAGTTATTGCAGGAGCATAAAGCAAGGTAGCCAAACCTATTGCTAACCCTGCCCTAAAAAGGTTGTCGAGGGGGGCGTTTTTCTGGTAAATGGCAAATAAATGATCGATGCTTAGCAGCACCAGGAATACCGATACCAGTGCCGGGTTTAACCGTTGAATAGGTAAAAAGGCCGCAGAGCATAGTGCATAAAACAGAATTGGCAGGTACGACCGATTCTTTAATATGATAAACTTATTGTTTAACACCAGCAGGTAAATTCCTGATATAAAGAAAAGGATTACAGCTGTTAGCTTGTACCCAATAGGGTAATGGCTAAGCAAATTTGCTACAGCTTGGTAGAACGGCATTGGAAAACTATCGAAAAGGAATGAGTAGGTTGGCGATTTACCCATAAGGGTAGTAAGCCAAGTTGCAAACAGGAGAAGCAAAATGAACACTAATGCTCCAAATCTACTTTTCTGGGCACTTTTGAGAAGCATACTATTGGTTTTGCAGTTTTTTTAAATCGTTGCCAATGTCGTTTCGGTAGTACAGCTTATCGAATTTGATGGCTTTAGCAAGGGTGTACGATTTTTCAAGGGCTTGGTCGATGCCGTTGCCCAGCGCCGAACAGGCAAAAACTCGTCCGCCAGCAGTAACCAGTTTACCGTTGCTTATGGAGGTTCCGGCGTGGAATAGAATAGCATTAGAGGGAATAGAAGCAGGTGTAGCTATTTCCTTCCCTTTCTCATATGAATTTGGGTAGCCCCCCGATACAACAATAACCGTTGTTGCGGTTTGGGAATCAACCTCAATGGATGCTTCCGATAACCGATTCTGTGAGCAAGCCAGCAGGGCTGCAAGAAGGTCGGATTTAATGCGAGGCATTACCACCTCGGTTTCCGGATCGCCCATCCTAACATTGTACTCAATTACGTAAGGATCGCCATATACGTTCATTAGTCCAATAAAAATAAAGCCTTTGTAAGGGATAGCATCGTTCCTGAGTCCATTTATGGTAGGCTTTACAATACGCTCCTCAACCTTTTTCATAAAATCCTGATTGGCGAATGGTACAGGCGACACAGCCCCCATACCTCCAGTATTTGGCCCGGTATCGCCGTCGCCTATACGCTTGTAGTCCTTTGCCTCAGGGAGGATTATGTACGAGTGGCCATCGGTTAGCACAAAGACCGATAGCTCTATTCCGCTCAGGAACTCCTCAATCACAACCTTTTGGCTTGCAGCTCCAAATTTACCCGCAAAAAACTCCTGGAGGTTTGCGCATGCCTCGTCGTACGATGGCACAATAACCACTCCCTTTCCGGCTGCAAGTCCATCGGCCTTGAGAACGTATGGGGGATTTAGGGTTTTAAGAAAATCTTTGGCCTGGTTGAACTTTTCCGCTGTAAAGGTTTTATACTGAGCGGTGGGGATTCCATGTCGGAACATGAACTCCTTTGCAAAATCCTTGCTACCCTCAAGCATAGCACCTAATTTTTGAGGGCCAATTACCGGTATATGCTTAACGTTACTATCGGATAGGAAGGAATCGTGAATGCCCTTTACAAGAGGTTCTTCCGGGCCTACAATCACCATATCAATTGCGTTCTGAACACAAAAGCTTTTAACCTCATCGAAATTAAGAGGGTTAATAGCTACATTCTGGCCGTGGTAGCCAGTACCGGGGTTGCCCGGGGCTATAAAGAGTTGTTCCAAAAGGGGACTTTGCGAAATTTTCCATGCCAAGGCGTGCTCACGGCCGCCAGAGCCAAGTAAAAGTACATTTAGTTTCTTATCCATCGTTCAAGGCAGGTGTTTGACTACAAAGGTAGTTATCGTTTTAAAATGGAAAGTGATTGGCGCAAAACAATTTTTTACTCAACGTTGTAACTTAAATGAAACTTAATCGTCATACATTTGAAAGTTGATAACCAAGTAACGGTTCATGACCGCCGAAGAGTTTAACAGATGCGTTGACTTATACTCCGATAGCATTTACCGCTTTGCGCTAAAGATGCTAAAGAATACCGATTTGGCAATGGATAACGTTCAGGATTGCTTTGAGCGGTTATGGGTAAAGCACCGCGAGGTGGACTTTGCAAAAGCAAAATCGTACCTGTTTACCTCCGCATACCATGCTGCCATTGATAGCATAAGGAAGGAAAAGCGGAAGTTAGAGTATGCAGGTGAAGCATTTTTTGAAGCATCAACCTCTAACGGTTATTCCGATGCCAAGGAGATAGTTGATAAAGCTGTTGAGAAACTCCCCGAAATCCAAAAATCGGTACTCCTGCTTCGTGATTACGAGGGGTACTCGTACGAGGAGATTGGCGAAATTACAGGGCTTAACGAGTCGCAGGTTAAGGTTTACATCTATAGGGCAAGGTTGTTCCTGAAGGAGCAGCTGGTAAGTATCGATAACTTGATTTAGGGCTATGACTATAAACCGAAATAACTACGAACTTTTTATCATCGATTACATCGATGGTAAGCTTAGCCCTGAGCTTACCGATGAGCTTATGGTTTTCCTGAATCAAAACCCCGATATTGCTCTTGAGGTTGAAGGGCTAGCCGAAATTAAGCTTAACCCAACTCCGGTTAAAGCACCAATGGCTAAGGAAACCCTAAAGCGATCGACCAGTTTAACCGAAAGCGGTATTACCGAGGCCGATTACCTTTGCATTGCCGAGCTGGAGAATGATTTAACGGCCCAAGAATCCTTGCAGCTAAACGAGCTTAAAAAAAATCACCCCGATATAGCAAGACTTTCAACCCTATACAGTAAAACCAAATTAATAGCAAACTCAGCTGAAATCTTCCCCAGGAAAGCCAGCCTAAAGCATACCCGTATTACCCCAACATTATCGCGCATTGCCTATGCAACCGCAAGCATTGCAGCTGTTCTGCTTATTGGTATCTACATAAACTCGTTGCTTATCAGCAGGATGGACAGCAATACACTGGTGGCAGTACAAAGCCCAACCACCACCCCTGAACAGGAGAATAATAAACCTGCAGAAACCATTGAGCTAACCAAACCAATTGAAAATACGGTTCAGGAAACAAGGCGTAAACCCAACTTACAACATTCCAAACCCGCCACTACAGTTAAGGTTGCCCAGGTTGCCCAGGTTACTAAAACCACTAATAGGGTAAGTGACGAGGAAATTGAACCAATAGCCACCATTGAGCCTCAGGTTACCCAAACAGCTCAGCAGGAGCCACAACCCAATATCAACATAAATAAAAGCAACAGCTTAACTGCTCATGGTTCTATTTCGGCCAAACAGGTTCAACCCCAAACAAAGGAGCTCACCATTGGCGATATCGCCCTTAAAGGCGTGCAAAAGCTTGCCCAATCGGTTGGAATAAATGTTGATGTGAAGCAAACCGAAGGCAATCAGGCAAAAAAGATTGTTGTTGAATCGAGGCTGTTGGCCGTTTCGGCAACAATTTTGCCAAAAGAGGAGTAATCCCAAATTTGACATTAGAAACACAAAAGCATTAAAACTTCTTTTTACTATTCCGACTCGTTCCTCTAAAAATATATCCGCCTCCCCATTTTTTATTAGCCTGGTTGAATTTGTTAATTTTTGGTGCTTCAGGTAACTACCCCTGTAACATTTTTCACATTCGGGCGTCGTATGGTAAAACAACCAAATGTTAAACTAAATCTGATAAAACAATGAAAAAGTTTTTACTTGTGGGATTGATGTTTTCCGTTATCGCCCAACTTAGCGCACAGAACAAGGAGGACATACTTCGTAATCTGGAAAATCCCGACACGCTCAAACAGCAAAGCGCACAAACCTCAAGCGATAAGCAACCCATGGTAATTGTTCGAAAAATTGTAAAGGTTGTTGATGGCGATTCAATTATTGAGGAACGTATCGACACCGTTACCTCGGTCAATGCTTTAACGGTTGATTCGGACAACATGGCTTGGGTTAACACCATGGGCGATACCATTAAGGCCGCCAAGGGCGATACAGTGGTAGTAAGACTCGGTAAGAAAAAGATGGTGATTGTTGATTCCAAGGACAAAACAGTGATTGAAATCCCTGAAAAGGGTAAAAAGTCCGATGAAATTATTGAGTACAAGGAGGTGAAAAAGTTTAAGGGACACTGGTCGGGTTTTGAGCTGGGTATTAACGGATTCATGGACAAGAACCAGTCCATAACGCAAACCGGCGATTTAGCCTGGATGGATTTAAAGCAGGCACGCTCATGGAACACCAACATCAACTTTACACAGTACAGCATTGGATTTGGAACCGATAAGGCAGGTCTTGTTACCGGTTTGGGTCTTGAGTTCAACGATTACCATTTTTCCAATCCCATTACCCTTAAGGTTGAAAATGGGGTAACCGTTGTGGATAGCTCCTATATTCAGGCCGGCTATAAGGTGGAAAAGACAAAGATTACCATGTCGCACCTAACTCTTCCGCTGCTCCTTGAGTTTCAGATACCCATGGGCGAAAAGCGTAAGGACAGAATTTACATCTCCGCCGGTGTAATAGGAGGGGTAAGGCTTGGCTCTCACACCAAGGTGGTTTACGACGATGGCTCACGCCATAAGGATAAAAACCGCGGCGATTTTAACATTGCTACCCTACGCTATGGGTTAACCGCCCGCATGGGTTATAAAGGCATCAGGCTTTTTGCCAACTACTACCCGGTTCAGCTATTTGAAAAGGGTAAAGGCCCTGAGCTCTATCCTTTCTCGGTAGGTCTTGTTCTGGTTCCTTTTGATTAGTTTACAGTTAGTGGTTAGGTTACAAAAGGCGGGTAAAACCCGCCTTTTGTAGTTGATGGTGTAAACAGACCTCACCCCTACCCCTCTCCTGATAGGAGAGGGGAGAAGCAATTTGGAAGCCTTATGTTGGAGAAAAAGTTTTGCTTTTCATGGGAGATCTAGAGGGGGGCTTTACACGTTGCACATTGTTTTATCTTCTTTTTAATTCGGTTATTTTATCAATAATCTTTGATTTGACTTTATTAATATTATACAATACTTCGTCATTCGAGAATCTTAAAACTACAACCCCATACTCGTTAAGATTATAACTTCTATTTTCATCGTACTCTTGTTGCTCAGCCTCTAAATGGTAGTCGCCATCAACTTCAATAGCTAGTTTGAACTCATGACAATAAAAATCAACAATAAAGTTTTCAATTACATGCTGTCTTCTAAATTTTACCCCAAGCTTTTTACTTCTAATTTCTTGCCATAAAACTTTCTCTGCCTCTGTTGATGAAATTCTTAAAGATTTGGCGTTTAACAGCAGTTCTCTCCTCCCATTGTAATACATATTAAATTTTGATCTAACCATCCTCGAACAAATTTGATTAATAAAGTTAAGCATACTGAATCTAAAAATCAAGAAACACTGACTAGTCCTTCTTTAAGAGTGTTATATGGAAATTTTGATGAGGAGTTTAAGTCTCCCCTTTCAGGGGAGATTTAGAGGGGTCATCTAGGTTAAATGTGGAAAACGGCTTCACCCCAGCCCTTTTCCCTGAGAGGGAATGGAGAGGAAGAAACAGGCAGTGGCATAAAAGCCAGACCCGACAATGGGTCGGGGGTGGAACGTTGCAGTGGGCTTTGTAAGCGATACCACATGAGTCACGCCGCAGGCGTGGCGAAAAGTATCGCGTGGCAGTTCCACCCGCGGGGTACCCATCGGGTCGGGCTTTTCAGCCTTGATTTTCTTTGGTTCTTTCTTGTATCAAGACAAGAAAGAACGTGTGAATAGCTCTTTACCATGCTTTCCCCTTGCGATGCAACGTTTCACCCTTGCTCTTTGGAATGCCATTGCGTGCATCGCCAAATTTTTTGAAACCACAATACCCAGGGTTAAAACCCTGGGCTTAGCTGATTTGCCCTTACAGAGCTGGAAACAGCGTTCGTTGTTTGTGAACAGAGATGGAACGCAAATGACACAGATTAGGCGGATTTACACTGTGATACCAATTTGGTTGATGGTTGATGGTTGTTCATTGTTGGTTGATGGCTTAAAAAACCACCTTAAATCATGAATCTGAAATCTGAAATCTGAAATCTGAAATTTTAAATCTTTATCCTTTATCCTTTGCACACTGCACACTGTACTCTATTTTTCCCTACCTTTGCCAAAACCGTTTATCAAATGAAAGTACTCGGACTTATTCCTGCCCGTTATGCATCAACCCGTTTCCCGGGTAAACCTCTTGCCATAATAGCCGGTAAACCGATGATTCAGTGGGTGTACGAGCGAGCATCGCAGGTTTTTGAGTGGTGCTACGTTGCTACCGACGACGATAGGATCAGGCATGCCGTGGAGGCATTCGGGGGTAGGGTAGTGATGACCTCGGAGCTACATAAAAGCGGCACCGACCGCTGCGCCGAGGCACTCGATATCGTTCAGTCGGAGCAGAATATTCAGTTCGATGTGGTGGTTAACATTCAGGGCGATGAGCCTTTCATTCAGCCCCAGCAACTCAGCCGTGTGGTTAGCTGCTTTGCAAACCCCGATGTGCAAATTGCCACCCTGGTAAAGCCCTTTATTCAGGGCGAGGATGTGTTTAATCCCAACAGCCCCAAGGTGATACTGAACCGAAACTCCGAGGCTATTTACTTTAGCCGTTCGGTTATACCTTTTATTCGCGGAAAAGAGCAATCGCTATGGCCGAACTCATTTAGGTATTTGAAGCACATTGGGCTATACGCTTACCGTTCCGATATTCTCCGCCGCGTAACCCGCCTGCAGCAAACCCCGTTGGAGTTGGCCGAATCGCTTGAGCAGCTACGTTGGATTGAGAACGGTTTCCGAATTACCGTAGTGGAAACCGACCTGGAAACCCTTGCCGTTGACACACCGGAAGACCTCGAGAAGGTAAAGCTCCTAGCCGATAGAATGCTGAATGAAAGGTAGTTGATGGTTGATAGTTGATGGTTGATAGTTGATGGTTTAAGAAACCACCTTCAATCATGAATCTGAAATTTGAAATCTGAAATCTGAAATCAGAAATTTTTATCCTTTATCCTTTAACCTTTATCCTTGAATAAACCTTTCCTCTTTTTCCTCATCAAATCCTTTAAACTCCTTTAAAACTTAATACCATGAAAAGGGTAGCTCTTGTTGTTTTGCTTGCCTTTGCGCAGCTTTTTGTTTATGCTCAAACCGATAGCGTATTAAACCGAATAATCGCCCTTGGGCAAACCGATAACCAAACCATGGTTTTGCTCGATGAGCTTTGCAACCGCATAGGTGGACGCCCCATTGGCTCAAACGCCTACGATAATGCCGTTAAGTGGGCTGCCTCAAAGTTTGAGCAGTGGGGCATGGATGTACTGGTTGAGGAGGTTGGGGTTTTGCCCGTTGGCTTTAACCGCGGCCCTTGGTTTGGCCGTTTGCTCTCACATAACGGTGAGGTTCTCCACTTTGCTACACCCTCGTACACAGCTGGCACCAAGGGCGTACAGCGTGGCCATGTGGTTCTGGAGCCAAAGTCGAAAAAGGAGCTGGAGCGTATGAAGGGTAAGCTGAAGGGGGCATGGGTGCTTATTGGTGGTGAGAACGACGGTTGGCCTATCGATTGGTCGGCTGAGGGCGATGCCCGAAGGGCTAAGATAATTGCCAAGAACGACTCCATTGAGGTTCTGAACGATTCCATCCGTCGGTTTAACTGGCAGAACCGCGACCGCAAAGACCTGCAAAAGGAACTTATCCCGCTGGCTGAGGAGCCTGCGCTCTTTTACCGCGAGATGGTGGAGGCTGGCATTCTCGGTATTATTCAATCGTCAAAGCTCCCAATACGCGTACTATACGACCGTAAGAACCTTGATAAGATGACCTGGGAAAACCTACCCCGTGTCCCCGATATCAAGCTCAATGAGCATCAGTATTCAACCATCAAAAAGATGGTGGAGGAGCGGCAGTACGTGGTGCTGGAGTTCGATATCCGAAACCATTTTCGCCCAGGACCAGTTCCATACCATAACGTTTACGGTATAATTAAGGGAACCGAGAAACCCGATGAGCTGGTGATAGTGGGCGGTCACCTCGATGCCTTTGATGTGGCCACCGGGGCATCCGATAACGCCTCGGGTGTGGTTCCAGCCATGGAGGCTGCACGGCTCATAATGAAGGCAGGGGGTAAACCCAAACGCACCATCATTGTTGCCCTGTGGGCAGGCGAGGAATTTGGCCTGCTGGGCTCAACCGCCTGGGTGCAAAAGTACCAGAGCCTGCTGCCCAAGGTATCGGCCATGTTCAACCGCGATGGCGGCCCAACCGTCCCCGTGAATATTAGTGTACCCAAGGCCATGTACAACGATTTCAGCGCCATTTGCCAGCCGCTGGCCACGGCCAATCCCAAGTACCCGTTTAAGGTGATTGAGGCTACGCCTCGTCCTAAACCCAAGCATGCCGGTGGCACCGATTCCTCGCCCTTCCAGATGGCTGGCGTACCCGCCTTTAACTTTGGCACCATCGACGCCGATGGGGTTGACTTTAGCTACGGCGAGATTTGGCATACCGAGCGCGACACCTACGAGAAGTGCCCGGCCGATTACATGAACCATGCCTCGGTGGTAAATGCCGTGGTGGTGTATGGCGTGGCCAACCTGCCGCACATGCTCTCCCGCGAGGGCCTCTTTGCCCCCGATGAACCCGCTCCCGCACAGGTGAAGAAGGCCAAGCCTAGGAAGAGTTGATGGTTGATGGTTGATAGTTGATAGTTGATCGTTGTTCGTGAATCGTTGTTCGTGGAAAGCGACCTCACCCCCGCCCCTCTCCTGATATGAGAGGGGAGAGGCAAGTAGGAAACTTTTTTGCAGGGTTAAAGTCTCCCCTCTCAGGGGAGATTTAGAGGGGTCATCTAGGTTGAATGTGTAAAACGACCTCACCCCCAGCCTTTTTCCCTGAGAGAGTATGGAACGGAAAAAGCAGGCAATGGCATAAAAGCCTGACACGGCAAAGGGTCGGGGGTGGAACGTTGCGGTGGGCTTTGTAAGCGATACCACATGAGTCACGCCGCAGGCGTGGCGAATAGTATCGCGTGGCAGTTCCACCCACGGGGTACCCATCGGGTCGGGCTTTTCAGCCTTGATTT